>CAVPGG010000118.1:0-11052 GCA_963703755.1 uncultured Pseudomonadota bacterium | reverse complement strand
ATGGCCGCATTGATCCAGGTGAGCCGCCGCATGGCGTAGAAGTCGCCGCCCGCCGAGAAGGCCTTGTCGCCCGCGCCGGTGACGACCGCGCAGGCGATGGAGGGATCGTCGCGGGTCGATTTGAGCGCATCGATCAGCTCGTCCAGGGTCTGCTCGCGGAAGGCATTCATCACGCGCGGGCGGTTGATGGTGACCCAGGCGACCTGGTCCTTCACCTCGTAGAGGATGTCGCCATAACGGCGTGCCGCGCGCTTCGGCGCCTTGCCCTTCTTCGTCGCCGTCGCCGCCTTTTCCGCCAAAGTCCGTGCCATGAGCCGTTTCCCATCATCTCGACATGCTTGTAGCCCGGATAAAGCGTAGCGTAATCCGGGAACGGTGTCCCCGCATTGCGCTCCGCTCCATGCGGGCTACAGTGGCGGCGAAGTCGGATTCATCCGACCGAGAAATCGCGCGAGGTCAGTTGCGCGCGCGACGTGATGGAGGGTGTCGAGAAATGGTATGGCGAGTTCAAGGCGCTTTCCGGCATCAGCCTTTCGGTCCGCCAAGGCGAGAAGAGCGTCCTGTGCGGACCGTCAGGGTCGGGAAAGTCGACGCTGATCCGCTGCATCAATCATCTTGAGCCCAACGATCCCGCCGGGTTCGACATCGTCGTCAACGCGACGCCACTCGGCATGAAGGAGGACGATCCCCCTGCCGATGGACATCACCCGCCTCGCGCCGTCGACATTCGTCGGCGAGGTCGTGATGACGCGCCAGATCACGCCGTTCCTCGCCGCCGCGCGGGCGCGCGGGTGCGCCTATCAGATCGGAACCGACATGCTGTTCGAGCAGATCCCGGCCTACCTCGAATTCTTCGGCTTGCGCACGACGACGCCGGCGGAGCTGCGCGCCGTCGCGCGCGTCACATATTGAGGGGACATCTGCGATGACCTCACGTTCGATCGCCACGGTCTCGCTCAGCGGAACACTGGAAGAGAAGCTGCGCGTCATCGCCGCCGCCCATTTCGATGCGGTCGAGATTTTCGAGAACGATCTCCTCACCTCCGACAAGCGGCCGCGCGACATCGCCGCGCTTTGCAAGGAGCTCGGCCTTTCGATCTGCGCTTTCCAGCCGTTTCGCGATTTCGAGGGCATGCCCGAGCCGCAACGCGCGCGCAATTTCGTCCGTGCCGAGCGCAAGTTCGATCTTATGCAGGAGCTCGGCACCGAGCTGCTCCTTGTCTGCAGCAATGTCTCGCCGGTTTCCCTCGGCGGCATCGACCGCGCCGCCGCCGATTTCCGCGAGCTGGGCGAACGCGCAAAATCGCGGGGACTTCGCGTCGGCTTCGAGGCGCTCGCGTGGGGACGGCACGTCAGCGACTATCGCGACGCGTGGGAGATCGTGCGGCGCGCCGGCCATCCCAACGTCGGCATCATCCTCGACAGCTTTCACATCCTCGCGCCGCGGTCTCCGCTGTCGACCATCCGTTCGATTCCAGGCGATCGCATCTTCCTGGTTCAGCTGGCGGATGCCCCGCGGCTCGAGCTCGACGTGCTGTCCTGGAGCCGCCACCATCGCTCTTTCCCCGGACAGGGCGACCTGCCGGTCGGCGAGTTCATGGATGCGCTCGCGGCGACCGGCTATGCCGGCCCGCTTTCGCTTGAAATCTTCAATGACCAGTTCCGCTCAGGATTGGCCAACAGCGTCGCGATCGACGGCTGCCGCTCGCTGGCGCTGGCGGAGGACAAAGGCGCGCACGCCGACACAAGGCTGCCGCCGCGCAGCAAGACCCACGGCGTGGGCTTCATCGAGTTCGCGGTCGATCGAACGCACGGCACCGCGCTGACCGGCCTGTTGTCGCAGCTCGGCTTTGTCCTGACCGGCCGACATCGCAGCAAGAGCGTCGAGCATTGGGCGCAAGGCGACATCGATCTTGTCGTGAACTATGAGCAGACCGGGTTTGCCCATTCGCACTATGTCACGCACGGATCCAGCGTCTGCGCCATCGCCACGAAAGTCGATGATCCCGACGCGGTCGTGTCGCGCGCCGAGGCGCTGAATGTGCCGCTGTTCCGGCAGCCGGTCGGACCCGGCGAGCTGGAAATTCCGTCGATCCGCGGGGTCGGCGGCAGCCTGCTCTATTTCGTCCGCGGCGATGGCGAGAACTGGCGGCGGGATTTCGAACCCGTCGCGGCCGGGCCCAAAGGGCATTCACTCACCACCGTCGACCATATCTCGCAATCGATGCCGCACGACGACATGTTGTCCTGGGTGCTGTTCTATGGTGGCGTGCTCGACCTCGAACGCCTGGTGCAGCAGGAGGTCGCCGATCCGGTCGAACTCGTGCAAAGCCAGGGATTTGTCAATGCCGACGGAAGCGTACGCATCGTGCTCAACGGCACGACGGCCAGCCGCACGGCGTCGGCTCGATTCATCATCGAGCAATTCGGCGCGGGCGTGCAGCACATTGCGTTCGCCTCGAGCGATATCTTCGCGACGGTCGCGCGCATCCGCGCGCGCGGCGCCGCGTTGCTCGACATCCCCGACAATTATTACGACGATCTCGAAGCGAAATACGATTTCGCGCCCGGCGTGGCCAAGGTCCTGCGCGACAACCACATCCTTTATGATCGCGACGATCGCGGTGAATTTTTCCAGGTCTATACGCGCGTCTTCGACGACCGTTTCTTTTTCGAGATCGTCCAGCGCAAGACTTATGCCGGTTTCGGCGCGCCGAACGCGCCGATCCGGCTCGCCGCACAATATCGCGGGGCGCGCCCGGCGACGCTTTCGCGAATCTCAGTCGGTGGATGAGCGGCGTGCGGCTCCGCGGAATTGCGCCGACAAGCGTTCCATGCCGTTGCGTCAGCGTGCGCGGAAAACTCACACCGCCTGCACGGTCTCGATCAAGTCGCGGCTGCGCGGCACGTTGGGCCAGGCCTGGTTGAAATCATCGACCAGCGCCTTGAAGCCGGGCGCCTCGATCACCGCGCGCAGCGTCGCCATGTCGGGGAACTGGTACATCGCGTAGTGCACCGCGGGATCGAGGCGGCTCCAGTAGCGCCAGCCTTTCTCGGCCTTGAAGTACGTCATCGCCATCGGCACGTGATGGCCGCCGTACCATTGGTCGAACTTGGCGCGGTCGGCCGCGTTGGCGACCTCGGCGCGGACCATGAAGTAGGCCTTGTTCGCTTCCATGTCGGTTTCCTCCGGGTGATCTCGCCCGATTGAGCCCGGTGGCGGCACGGCGCGCAAGTGGCAGGCGCGATGCGTCACCGCGTCAGCGCGACCAGATAGGCGCTCGGCGCGCTGGCCGACGGATTGACGAAGCTGCACGCCATCGCGGGGCCGAGCGCGAGGCAGTCGCCCCGGCGCAACCGATGGGTCATCGCGCCCTCGACGAAGTCGAGCGCGCCGGCGAGCACCCACACGCACTGGCCGCGCAGAAACGTGAACGCGGAGGCCGGATAGTCGACCCGCGCGCCGGGCGGCAGTTCGATCTGCACCAGTTCGGGCAGCGCGCCGGGCGGCGAGACGGCGCGGCGGACGTAGCCGGTCGCCGGATCGCTCCAGCGCGGCTGCTTGCCGGCCCGCGTCAGCCTCCCCTCGCCGCTCGCGTCGCTTTCGCTGCGCGCCAGCAGCGTCGACAGCGTGAGCCCGAAGGCGCCCGACAGGCGGCCGAGCAGCGCCGCCGTTGGGCTCGACTCGTTGCGCTCGATCTTGCTGATCATGGCGCGCGAGACGCCCGAGCGCGCCGCAAGATCGCCGATCGACCACCCGCGCGCCTCACGCTCCGCGCGCAGGCGGCCGGCGAGCGAGGCGGAGGCGGAGGCGGCGTCTTGCATGGTGTCCATTTTGCCTATTATAGTGGACGGCAGCCGGGAAGTCCATTTCTTCCCTCTCCGCTTCGGGGAGAGGGAGCGCACGCGCAGTGCGCCGAGCAGTGCATGGAGAGTGCGATGCTGATCCGCGAGGCGAGCGAGAACGACCTGCCGGGCATCCTGGCGATCTACAATCACGTGATCGCGCACACGACCGCGATCTACACCGAAACGCCGGCGCCCCTCGCCGATCGCGAGGCTTGGCTCAAGACGCGCCGCGCCGGCGGCTTTCCGGTGCTGGTCGCGGACGACGGCGGCGTGATCGGCTTTGCGAGCTTCGGCGACTTCCGCCCCTGGCCGGGATACGCCGCGACCGTCGAGCATTCGGTGCATGTCGCCGCGGCCGCGCGCGGCCGCGGCGTCGGCAGCGCGCTGGTGCGGCGGCTGATCGACGAGGCGCGCACGCGCCGCAAGCACGCGATGATCGGCGGGATCGACGGCGGCAACGCCGCCTCGATCGCGCTGCACCGCAAGCTCGGCTTCGCGGAGGCCGGCCGCCTGCGCGAGGTCGCGCAGAAATTCGGCCGCTGGCTCGACCTCGTGTTCATGCAGTTGATGTTGTGATGCGCGAGATCCGCCTCAACGCCTTCGACATGGCCTGTCTGGGCCACATCCAGCAGGGCCTGTGGACGCATCCGCGCGACCGCTCCGCCGACTACCGCTCGCTCGACCATTGGGTCTCGCTCGCGTGCCTGCTCGAGCGCGGCCTGTTCGACGGGCTCTTCCTCGCCGACGTGCTCGGCGTCTACGACGTGTACGACGGCCGCCCCGACGCGGCGCTGCGCAACGCCGTGCAGGTGCCGCTGCTCGATCCCATGCTGCTCGTTCCCGCGATGGCGCATGCGACCAGACACCTCGGCTTCGGCATCACCTGCAATCTCGCCTACGAGCCGCCGTATTTGCTCGCGCGCCGCTTCTCCACGCTGGATCATCTCACCAACGGCCGCATCGGCTGGAACATCGTCACCGGCTATCTCGACAGCGCGGCGCGCGCCATGGGCTTCGACGCGCAGATGGCGCATGACGACCGCTACGACCTCGCCGACGAGTACATGGCGGTGGTGCGCGCCCTGTGGGAGCAGAGCTGGGAGGACGGCGCCGTCGGGCCGACCGCGGAGCGCAAGTCTACGCAGATACTGCGCGCGTGCATCGCGTGCGCCATCACGGGCCGCAGTACAGGCTCGACGCGATCCACCTGTGCGAGCCCTCGCCGCAGAGGACGCCGGTGCTCTACCAAGCCGGCGCCTCGGAGCGCGGCCGCGTCTTCGCGGCGCGCCATGCCGAATGCGTGTTCGTCAATGCGAGCAGCAAACAGAATGTGGCACGCCTCGTCGCCGATCTGCGCGCGCGGGCCGCGCCGCGCCCGCTGCAGGTGTACGTGGGCGCGACCGTGGTGGTCGGCCGCACCGCGCGCGAGGCGAACGACAAGCTCGCCGACTACCGCCGCCACGCCTCGGTCGAGGGCGCGCTCGCTCACGCCGCCGCCTCGCTCGGCATCGATTTCGCCAGGTTCGGCATGGACGAGGCCGTTGACGGCAGCGCCTCGCAGGCGATCCAGTCGAACGTCGACGCCATGGCGCGCACGCTCGGCCCGGGCTGGACCAAGCGGGCGCTCATCGACAGCTTCGTGCTGGGCAGCCGGCAGGCGCCGATCGTCGGCGATGCGGATCAGGTCGTCGAGGCGCTCGCGGGGTGGGTCACGGAGGCCGACGTGGACGGGTTCAACCTGTCGCGCACCGTGATGCCGGAGTGCATGGAGGATTTCATCGAGCTGGCCGTGCCGCGGCTGCAGGAGCGCGGGATGTACAAGCGGGCGTATCGGACGGGAACGTATCGGGAGAAGTTGTTTGCGGGGTCGAGGTTGGAAAACTGACCCGGATTGACGGGATTCGACTCCCCGGCCTCCGGACACTACTGTGCCGGATATTCGGTGGTATCGAGGCCTGAATGGTCGTCCGAGAGCTCGTCGATCCCAAAGCATTGTAAGCGGTCCTTATTCCCCACCTTCGCGGCCGCCGGCTGAATGAGCGAATGTCTGCCCCTTACGTCGAGCGGGTTGGACACATGCCGGATACTGAGCTTTTGCACAAATCCAAGCCTGAGGGCGAGCCGGTGCGGCGGCTGGAGGTGTTCACGGGGACCGGCCGGCGGCGCGCTTGGACAGCGGAGCAGAAGGCGGAGATCGTTGCCGAGAGCTGCCGGGGTGGCGAGACGGTGTCGGCGGTTGCCCGTCGGCACGGGCTCACGCCGCAGCAATTGTTTGGCTGGCGCCGGCAAGCTGAGCGGCAGGGTGCGGCAAGCGGTGAGCGCCGTGTCACGTTTGCGCCCGTGCTGGTGGACACTGGCCGGGCCTGCTCGTCGATGCCGATTGCGGCGGAGCATTGGGGCGGGGCCTCGCTGATCGAGATCGTAATCGGCGCCGCTACGGTTCGGGTAGCGCCCGGGATTGATCCTGTCGAGTTGACGGCGGTGTTGCGCGCCGTGCGGGCGGCGACGTGATTGCCGTTGCGGCCGGCGTTCGGGTGCTGGTGGCGACGAAGCCTGTGGACTTCCGGCGCGGCGCCGACCGCCTTGCGGCGCTGGTGCGCGAGCAGCTCAAGCACGATCCGTTCTTGGGCACGATCTTCATCTTCCGCAGCAAGCGAGCCGACAGGTTGAAGATCCTCGCCTGGGACGGGACCGGCCTGGTGCTGTTGTGGAAGCGGCTTCGAGCAGGGAGCGTTCCGCTGGCCGCCGATCAGCGATGGCGTGATGCGGCTCTCGGCCTCGCAACTTGCCGCGCTGGTCGATGGCTTGGACTGGTCGCGACTGCACGCCATCGATGTGCAGCGTCCGGTCGCGACGTTACGAGAGTGTGACCAATTGAATCAGACAGCAGATTGTGGGTCACAACGGCGCGCGAATCTGCTTGCGTGTTGCGCGTGAGCGAGAACGCAAATCGGCTTCCGACCGATGTCGCAGCGCTGCATGCGCTGGTCGCGGCGTTGGGCGCGGAGCGGGATGCGGCGATTGCCGAGCGCGACCAGGTGCTGGCGCAAAATCACCGCCTGCAGCACCTGCTGGCGCAACTGCGCCGCATGCAGTTCGGCCGGCGCTCGGAGAAGCTCGATGCGGACCAGCTTGCTCTGGCGTTCGAGGACATCGAGCAGGCCATTGCGGGCGATGAGGCGCGTGAGGACAAGAAGAACCCAGCGGCCGCACGCGAGCGCGCCGCGAAGCGCCGCATCAATCGCGGCGCGCTTCCCGCCCATCTGCCGCGCGTGCATGTGACGATTACGCCCGAGGACCTCGACTGCCCGTGCTGCCGCTCGCCCATGCATGTGATCGGCGAGGACGCGACCGAGCGGCTCGACGTGATCCCGGCGCAGTACCAGGTGATCGTGACGCACCGGCCCAAATATGCCTGCCGGGCGTGCGAGGAAGCGGTGGTGCAGGCGGCCGCGCCCGAACGGCTGATCAAGGGCGGGCTGCCGACCGAGGCGATGGTCGCCGCCGTGCTGGTCGCCAAGTACGCCTGGCACCTGCCGCTCTATCGGCAAGCCCAGATGCTGTTGGCCCAAGGCCTCGACATCAAGCGCGCGGTGCTGGCGTTCTGGGTCGGCTACGCGGCGGCCGAGCTCCGACCGATCTGGCTGCGGCTGCGCGAGTTCATCCTGGCCTGCGGCAAGATCGCGGTCGACGAGACCGTGGCGCCGGTGCTCGATCCCGGCCGCGGCCACACCAAGAAGGGATACTTCTGGGCGATCGCGCGGGATGACCGGGCATGGGGCGGGAGCGATCCGCCCGCCATCGCCTTCCGCTACGCGCCCGGGCGCGGCGCCGTGCACGCGCTCAAGCTGCTCGACGGCTATCGCGGCATCGTGCAATGCGACGGCTATGCGGCCTACAAGAGCATTGCCGGCAAAGCGCCCGGCGAGGCGATCACGCTCGCGTTCTGCTGGGCGCACCTGCGCCGCAGGTTCTTCGACATCGCCAAGGGCGGCGACGCGCCGATCGCGAGCGAAGCGCTCGAACGCATCGCGGCGCTCTATGCGATCGAGAAGACGATCCGCGGGCGTAGCGCCGATGCGCGCCGCGCGGGGCGCCAGGAACGCAGCAAGCCGCTCGTCGACGCGCTCAGGGTCTGGCTCGAGCACCAGCTCACCCGCGTCTCCGCCAAGGCGACGATCGCCGACGAGATCCGCTACGGCTTGAACCACTGGGATGGGCTCACGCGTTTCCTCGACGATGGCCGCATCGAGCTCGACACCAACATCGTCGAGCGTGGCATTCGCCCGATCGTGCTCAATCGCAAGAACGCGCTGTTCGCCGGCCATGACGAGGGCGCCGAGAACTGGGCCTGCATCGCCTCGCTGATCGAGACCTGCAAATTGAACGGCGTCGAGCCGCAGGCCTACCTCGCCGACGTGCTCACCCGGCTCGTCAATCTGTGGCCCGCGTCGCGCCTCGACGAGCTCATGCCCTGGGCGTGGGCGGCCAACAGGTCGGCCAACAAGCTTGCGGCGTGACGTGGCGCCCGCCACCGGCGGCGAAAAATCAAGTGATCAATGCCGTGGGGCCGAAGGGCCGCTTACAAAGCATTCAATACGAGCGCAGAGTCTCCCGTTCTCGTTGCGTCTCAAGGACTTCGAGATCGCGATGCAGGACGTTTACGATTTCTTCTATGATGTGAACCAGCTCTTTGAGAAGAAGTCGCTACCCAGGCTCGACGATGAACTGAGGCCAGCGATCATGTCCGGGATGCTCTCGGATATGCTGACCGCAAGCGTGGCCAAGCACTCCCGCTCGCTTACCCAAAACAAATATTTCAATGGACATCCGGATTTGGTCGTTACTGGCGTCTATCCGAACAACAAGATCAAATCAGGCACCGACGGAATCGAGATCAAGACCACGCGAAAGGCCGGTGGAGCGGTAGACACACACGGCGGTCGCGATCAATGGATGTGCGTGTTCGTGTACCAGGTGGACCAGGAGACCGAGCCTGCGCAAAACCGGCGTCCTCTCCGATTTACCGAGCTGTATTTAGGCCACGTAACCGTTGCTGACTTTCGCAACAATCCCCGCGGGCCTCTCGGGACCAGAACCTCCACGCTCAGCGGGGTCGGCATCCAACAGCTTCGGCAGAGCTGGATTTATCGGTTGAAGTAGCGACAACCGCCCGATCGCCTTCGTCGCGATTTCGAAGTAGCTCGGGTCTTTCTCGATGCCGATGCTTTCGTATCCGACGGCATTTGCAGCCGCGAGCGTCGAGCCTGAGCCGGCAAACGGATCGAGAACGATCCCTCTCCCAAGAGGCAAAGACGCAAGGACGAGCTTTCGCAAGAACTCTTGCGGTTTCAGCGAAGGATGCGGCGCGATTCGTTTCTCTTCGGGCCGCGTCGGACCGGACTTGATGACGTTGCCGAACGGCTGATCCACGGAGAGACGACGAAAACCGCCCGTCCCCCATTTGCGAAGATTGTCCTGCACCCTCCCCTCGATCGGCTTTCGCAGCACAACCCATGGCTCCCACATCGAGCGCGGCATGACGCTCACGCCATCGAATTCGTGGTGGGCGTTCTTGGGACGGTCGCCGCCACGCATCGTCATCGTCAGGCGAGCAATGTATCCGCGCAGCTCGAGGCCACCTTCGGCCATCGCGTCGGCGACGATGTGACATAAGAGCGGATTGCTCGCGACGAGAACATTGGCCCCGGGAACAAGCACGCGCAGCAGCGCTCGGCTCAGTCTCCCAAAGAAATCATGTAATCGATCGTGATCCTCCTGGCCGAGAACGGTGAAGCGCGGCAGCGGCGCGCGCTTGTGCCCATCGAACGATGGCGGGATACGCCACACGCCCCCGCGGCCCGAACGGAGCTTCGTCTGCTCCTTCTCGGTGTACTCGACGAGGCCGTAAGGCGGAATCCGTCACGACCGCATGCACAGAGCACGGCTTCGCTTCGGCAAGAATGAGAAAGCAATCGCCCATATGCAGCTTCGATTTCCCGATCGCCACGAAATCGAGAATCGTCTGGCCACAGTCAGGAGTCGATTGGCCGTTCGGACGTTTTTCTTTGAGCCTATACTTGCCGCGATTCGTACGTTCAAACGTCTCGGGCACGTTCAAATTCAAATATGATCTCACAGACGATGGAGAGACCTCGCCGATCTGTTTGACGACGCCATCCCGAATCTCGGAAACCGAGACTTCGTCGACCCCCGACATGAAGCCGATGATCGCGTCCCTGATGCTGCCCGGTGCGCGTGCCACTGTTTCATTCCCCTGCACGCTCGTATCCTCCGAAGACGTCCAGAACGTCAAATGGGCCTGTGGAAGATTTGGTCATTGACAGTATGTTCTTTTTTTGTTCTCGTGTCAAACGAAAGGCAATGTTACACTTGACATACCTACACCCCTTGATGTAGGGTTGCGGTCATAGGAGCTTCCGCCATGGCCAACTCGATCCTGAACGCCCCCCACTTCCCTGAACGAAGCCCGCCGCTTTCGCCTACGTCGAGGCGCACCCTGTGGCCGCAGGGCCCGGTCTGCGCCCACTGCAAGAGCGAGGCGACCAAGCGTCGGCAAGCCTCAACGGCAAGACCACTCGGCCCGGCCTCTACAAGTGCTATGCCTGCAAGAAGCCCTTCACGGTGCGGATGGGCCCGTCTCTAAGGATTGCCTCGCATCTGCCGTTGCACCTGTGGCTGCAAATCATCCATCTGATGTGTGCCAGCAAGAAAGGCATCAGCACCCGTCAAATTTCAGCGGATGCTCGAATGCAGCATGAAGACCGCTTGGTTCCTCGGGCATCGCATCCGCAGAGTCCATGAAGGACTATCGTGGGCCTGTTCACCGACCCCATGGGCGGCGCGGGCAAAATCGTTGAGGCGGACGAGACCTACGTGGGTCGCCGCTCCGACAGCAAAGCCTTCCTGCCGCCCGCGAAGAAAGAAGCCTGTCTTCGCGCTGGTCGAGCGCCCACGGCCGCGTCCGCTCGTTCCATGTCCCCGACCGTCCATGCCCAATCGGCTGCGCAGTATCATGGCGCGCAACGTCTCACCTGAGAGCCATCTGATGACCGATGAGGCGCGGGTTTACACCTACTTCGGGCACAACTTCGCAGCGCACGGACACGTCAATCCCACGCCGCCAAGGAATACGTTCGCGGCAACGTCCACACCAACAGCGTCGAGGGATATTTCAGCGTC
>CAVPGG010000117.1:0-25640 GCA_963703755.1 uncultured Pseudomonadota bacterium | reverse complement strand
GTTAGGTTTGCGTCCGTTTGGCCTGCCGATTGTAATCTCATGTCAATTCAACCGCGTTATCCATTGCAACGCGCAACGCGGTGGTGCCGGCCGGCGCACGGCTGTGTATATTGAGCCTTAAGTTCTAACGGCGTCCGGCTGACCAGGAGCAAGAAAACATGAAATCCGTCCTCACCGCCGCTGCTCTTTTTGCAGGTCTTCTGCTGTCGGCTTGCGATTGGAGCAGTATCGGCTTCAACGGCAAATGCAAGGAATACTGCGCGAGTGTTGACGTTACAGAGAACGAAACCCAGGCGAACATCGACTCGGCTATGAAGCAGAAGTGTGAGGGTATGGGACGGCATGGCACGCCGCAGGTTCTCGACAAGAGCAGAAACTCAAGTCGGGTTCACCTGTCCGGCGTAGTGCTCTTGGCTCAACCTCATCGAGCGCTTCTTCTCCAAGTTCGCCCGTTCGGTCCTGCGTCACGCCCGGGTGGCTTGCTTGGCGCGCGGCGCGCGCCATGACATAGCGACGCCGCTGCTGGCCGCGGCGGCTGTTGAACCGGTCGTGACTGACTTCACCTGCGACATTGCCCGCCGTCGCAGGCGACGGAAAAGTAGATCAATTTTGTACAGATTCGCGTTTGGCGTAAGCGCTAAGCTCCGTCGCCGACGACCTTTGACCGTCCCCGACGTGAAGATTTTGGGCGCAGCACCCGGATGGAAGTCTTGCTGCCCGGGATCATCGAGGCCTTATGCAATCGACTAACTTCAGACAACAGTTTACTAACCTCTCGGATGCGTGTGCATTGGCGCAGAGCATTGTCGACACCGTCCGCGAGCCGATTGTTGTGCTCGACAAAGGGCTACGGGTAATTGCGGCGAGTCGCTCGTTCTATTCGGGATTCGAGGTTAGCCCTGAGGATACCCAAGGTCGACTTCTCTACACGTTGGGCGACGGGCAATGGGACATTCCCAAACTTCGAGTTCTGCTTGAACAAATCATTCCCGAGCACGGCGTGATGGAAGGCTACGAGGTCGAGCACGAGTTCCCTCACCTTGGACATCGCACGATGTGTTTGAACGCCCGCCAGGTGTTCTACGAGGGAGGCACCGAAACGACTATTTTGTTGGGCCTTGAGGATGTCACCGAGCGGCGTAAGTTGGAGCGTGAGAAGGACGAGTTGTTGCGACAGAAGGATATATTGCTGGCTGAGATCGAGCACCGAGTTGCTAATAGCCTGCAAATCATCGCAAGCATCATTTTGCTTAAGGCGAAAACGGTCAACTCGGAAGAGACGCGCGAACATTTGCGCGACGCGCACAAGCGGGTCATTCAGAGCCGGTCCCGGAAATCTGCACAGGGTGATAAGTGGAATTTCTGCCTGACGGCGGGCACGCTGTGTCGCGCGAATCAGGAGAGACCATGAGCAGACGAACCCGCCGGAACCACACACCGGCCTTCAAGGCGAAGGTGGCGCTTGCCGCCGTCAAGGGCGATCGAACGCTGGCTCAGATTGCCGAGCAGTTCGACGTTCATCCCAATCAGGTCACCGCGTGGAAGGCACAGCTCGAAGGCGGGGCTGCCGATGTGTTTGGTCCGGGCAGCGGCGGCGCAGCGAGCCCGCCAGCGATCGACGTGAAGGCGCTGCATGCCAAGATCGGCGAGCTGTAAGCGGCCCTTCGGCCCCACGGCATTGATCACTTGATTTTTCGCCGCCGGTGGCGGGCGCCACGTCACGCCGCAAGCTTGTTGGCCGACCTGTTGGCCGCCCACGCCCAGGGCATGAGCTCGTCGAGGCGCGACGCGGGCCACAGATTGACGAGCCGGGTGAGCACGTCGGCGAGGTAGGCCTGCGGCTCGACGCCGTTCAATTTGCAGGTCTCGATCAGCGAGGCGATGCAGGCCCAGTTCTCGGCGCCCTCGTCATGGCCGGCGAACAGCGCGTTCTTGCGATTGAGCACGATCGGGCGAATGCCACGCTCGACGATGTTGGTGTCGAGCTCGATGCGGCCATCGTCGAGGAAACGCGTGAGCCCATCCCAGTGGTTCAAGCCGTAGCGGATCTCGTCGGCGATCGTCGCCTTGGCGGAGACGCGGGTGAGCTGGTGCTCGAGCCAGACCCTGAGCGCGTCGACGAGCGGCTTGCTGCGTTCCTGGCGCCCCGCGCGGCGCGCATCGGCGCTACGCCCGCGGATCGTCTTCTCGATTGCATAGAGCGCCGCGATGCGTTCGAGCGCTTCGCTCGCGATCGGCGCGTCGCCGCCCTTGGCGATGTCGAAGAACCTGCGGCGCAGGTGCGCCCAGCAGAACGCGAGCGTGATCGCCTCGCCGGGCGCTTTGCCGGCAATGCTCTTGTAGGCCGCATAGCCGTCGCATTGCACGATGCCGCGATAGCCGTCGAGCAGCTTGAGCGCGTGCACGGCGCCGCGCCCGGGCGCGTAGCGGAAGGCGATGGCGGGCGGATCGCTCCCGCCCCATGCCCGGTCATCCCGCGCGATCGCCCAGAAGTATCCCTTCTTGGTGTGGCCGCGGCCGGGATCGAGCACCGGCGCCACAGTCTCGTCGACCGCGATCTTGCCGCAGGCCAGGATGAACTCGCGCAGCCGCAGCCAGATCGGTCGGAGCTCGGCCGCCGCGTAGCCGACCCAGAACGCCAGCACCGCGCGCTTGATGTCGAGGCCTTGGGCCAACAGCATCTGGGCTTGCCGATAGAGCGGCAGGTGCCAGGCGTACTTGGCGACCAGCACGGCGGCGACCATCGCCTCGGTCGGCAGCCCGCCCTTGATCAGCCGTTCGGGCGCGGCCGCCTGCACCACCGCTTCCTCGCACGCCCGGCAGGCATATTTGGGCCGGTGCGTCACGATCACCTGGTACTGCGCCGGGATCACGTCGAGCCGCTCGGTCGCGTCCTCGCCGATCACATGCATGGGCGAGCGGCAGCACGGGCAGTCGAGGTCCTCGGGCGTAATCGTCACATGCACGCGCGGCAGATGGGCGGGAAGCGCGCCGCGATTGATGCGGCGCTTCGCGGCGCGCTCGCGTGCGGCCGCTGGGTTCTTCTTGTCCTCACGCGCCTCATCGCCCGCAATGGCCTGCTCGATGTCCTCGAACGCCAGAGCAAGCTGGTCCGCATCGAGCTTCTCCGAGCGCCGGCCGAACTGCATGCGGCGCAGTTGCGCCAGCAGGTGCTGCAGGCGGTGATTTTGCGCCAGCACCTGGTCGCGCTCGGCAATCGCCGCATCCCGCTCCGCGCCCAACGCCGCGACCAGCGCATGCAGCGCTGCGACATCGGTCGGAAGCCGATTTGCGTTCTCGCTCACGCGCAACACGCAAGCAGATTCGCGCGCCGTTGTGACCCACAATCTGCTGTCTGATTCAATTGGTCACACTCTCATCAACGTCGCGACCGGACGCTGCACATCGATGGCGTGCAGTCGCGACCAGTCCAAGCCATCGACCAGCGCGGCAAGTTGCGAGGCCGAGAGCCGCATCACGCCATCGCTGATCGGCGGCCAGCGGAACGCTCCCTGCTCGAGCCGCTTCCACAACAGCACCAGGCCGGTCCCGTCCCAGGCGAGGATCTTCAACCTGTCGGCTCGCTTGCTGCGGAAGATGAAGATCGTGCCCAAGAACGGATCGTGCTTGAGCTGCTCGCGCACCAGCGCCGCAAGGCGGTCGGCGCCGCGCCGGAAGTCCACAGGCTTCGTCGCCACCAGCACCCGAACGCCGGCCGCAACGGCAATCACGTCGCCGCCCGCACGGCGCGCAACACCGCCGTCAACTCGACAGGATCAATCCCGGGCGCTACCCGAACCGTAGCGGCGCCGATTACGATCTCGATCAGCGAGGCCCCGCCCCAATGCTCCGCCGCAATCGGCATCGACGAGCAGGCCCGGCCAGTGTCCACCAGCACGGGCGCAAACGTGACACGGCGCTCACCGCTTGCCGCACCCTGCCGCTCAGCTTGCCGGCGCCAGCCAAACAATTGCTGCGGCGTGAGCCCGTGCCGACGGGCAACCGCCGACACCGTCTCGCCACCCCGGCAGCTCTCGGCAACGATCTCCGCCTTCTGCTCCGCTGTCCAAGCGCGCCGCCGGCCGGTCCCCGTGAACACCTCCAGCCGCCGCACCGGCTCGCCCTCAGGCTTGGATTTGTGCAAAAGCTCAGTATCCGGCATGTGTCCAACCCGCTCGACGTAAGGGGCAGACATTCGCTCATTCAGCCGGCGGCCGCGAAGGTGGGGAATAAGGACCGCTTACGGCGAGCTGACGCTGGAGAACGATTTTTTAGAGGGCGCGCTCACCAAGGCGGGATTGCTGAGCGCAAAGCGATGATCGACCGTGCACACGATCTGCCGATCACCAAGCAGACGGAGGTTCTGCGCATCAGCCGTGGCAGCGTCTATTATTTGCCACGTCCGGTGTCGGCGAGCGACCTGGAAGTGATGCGGCGCCTCGACCGGCTGCATCTTGAGTTTCCTTTCGCCGGCTCGCGAATGTTGCGCGGCATATTGGCCGCCGAGGGGTGCAAGATCGGCCGTCGGCATGTGAAGACGCTGATGCGGCGGATGGGGATAGAGGCGCTTTATCGCCGACCGCGCACGACCAAGCCGGAGCCCGGCCACAAGATCTATCCGTATCTGCTGCGCGGAATCGAGGTCACGCGACCGAACCAGGTGTGGGCGATGGACATCACCTACATCCCGATGGCGCGTGGCTTCGTCTACCTCGCCGTGGTGCTCGACTGGTTCAGCCGTCGCGTGCTGTCGTGGCGACTGTCGATCACGATGGAGGCGGCGTTCTGCATCGAGGCGCTGGAGGATGCCTTGGCGTGTCACGGCAAGCCGGACATCTTCAACACCGATCAAGGCTCGCAGTTCACGGGCGCGGCCTTCACCGGCGCGCTCGCCGACAACGGCATTGCCATCAGCATGGACGGCAAAGGAGCTTGGCGGGACAACGTGTTCGTCGAGCGGCTATGGCGCAGCGTCAAATACGAGGAGGTGTATCTGCGGGCCTACGACAGCGTCGGCGAGGCGCGTACATCGCTTGGCCGATATCTCGACTTCTACAACGCCCGGCGACCGCACTCGAGCCTTGACGGCATGACGCCCGATCAAGCCTACTTCACGCCGCTGCCTCTCCGCTTGGCAGCCTAACCTCGGCAGAAGCTCCACTTATCGACGCGGAAAATCTGTTCAGACAACCGGGACCACCTCATTTCGATAGCGGCTGTTCATCAACAGCTCCATTCGTCCGGGGTCGTCGGCCCTATTGAAATGGTGCCATATCTCTCAAGGCTGTGCGACACCCTCGCGAAGTCGATGATCGACGAAAATCGGACAATCAAGATTAAATTGACTGGTGAAGGAGGCACTGCGGGTACTCGTGAGGCTGAGAGCCTCGGCTTGATCACCACCGAACTTGTCATGAATGCTCTGAAGCACGCGTTTCACGACGAAAAGCCAGACGGAGAGATCACCGTCGCGTATGATGTCGATGGACCGAATTGGAAACTTTCGGTCGCCGACAATGGGATCGGCAAGCCGGACGGCGTCTTTGCTCAACCAAAAACCGGGCTCGGAACTGGCATCGTCAAAGCGCTCGCGCGGCAGCTCGATGCCTTCGTGGAAACTTCGGCGACACCGGAGGGCACGGTCGTGTCGATCATTCACGCCACTTTCTCGACTGAGGCAGGTCGAGCCGCGCAGAAGGCGCCAATTTCGTTTATCGGATCGCCGGCGGCAGTTCTCCGAGCAGAGACCCTGATTGCCTCGAAAAAGAAGGATGGTTGAAGCAGGTACTTCACGCCCATGTCGTCACTTTCCATGGTGTCGGCGCCACGCACGACTTCTGTTGGCCCAGTGGTGTGCCGGGGACGCTGTCCAGCCTTCCATCCTGACTTGCCGATCTCAGCGTCCTATTTTCGCGTGAGGAACGCTTCCCTCGCCACCGACGTTGGGCGATTTGAGATCCAGCCCAAGGACGAGGATGGGAGGTAAATTGGCGTCCCGAGTGTTCCATTTTGCTCAGATTTTCGGGCGCACAAGGCGTATCGTCATGGTCTCGTTTTCGCGACGGAGCGCATCATGGGTGCCCAAGAGGAGCCTTTACGGATTGCGTTGAAATTCGTTGCAGAACCTGCGCGTTACTTTCTGGGCGCGCCGCCCGTTTTGATCGCGAGTTTGCACGCCATCGACTTTACGTGCGGCAGATGCAGCGCCGTGCTCATGCATGCTGACAAGGGCCAAGTCCACGATCTCGTGATCCGCTGTACTCTGTGCGGCGGGTTCAATTCAACGGATTGCTAGCTAGCACTCCGACCTACGTAGAGGCCGGACTGTTAAGCGGAATATCCGATCTATCTAACTTCGCGCCTTTTTTGTCCGCTTTTTTCATCGCCTTCTTAAATTTTTTCAGCCTCTTTTTTTCCTCTTTCTTCTTGCTCATGTCATTCGTTCCTTGTCGTTCTCCGGTCTTGAGCCCTGCTGTGGCTAGGCAGAGCACAGGTGCCGGTGGCACCCGCGATGCCAACCAAGATCGATCGTCGCCGTCTTTTTGCGCAGCTCACAGAACACGCCGATGAGGAGTATCGAACCGGCTTCTATTCCAATCCGGTTTGCGACTCCAACTTCAACACTGCCAGATCCAGCGCCTGCGGCTGTTCAAAATTGCTCGCTGCTGAAAAATAAGCATGCGTGAGCTCGCATTGCGCCTGCCGACGATTGGCCCGATTTGATAGACGCCACCCTAAGCTACCCGTGGGAGCAGTCGCTGGTGCCGCAGGCGACGGCATGCTGCGATTGGACGGTCAGCGCGGCGGTGGCGCAGCCATGAGCGCGACGTCGAGAAGCATGCGGGCGATGAACCTCTTCATGGTGGCTCCCGAGGTTGGCGAGGCGTCGAGGGATTTCGGCGTCCGTTGCGGATCGTCATAACGCGGCCTCTGCGCTGCCGTCACGGGTCCAGCACTCCCAACGGATAGGAGGCGCCACATTGCGCGGGCGCACTACTCCGTGACTCAAGTCTCTCCGTCGTGGTCACGCCGACTGAGGCGGCCCGGTCTGCTGCGGTGCACAAGTCTCTTTCTGTGCGCCGGGCGGGAGGGCGTTCGTCACCCGTATCATCGACGAGGTCGTGGCGGTGGTCACGGCCGAAGGCCATCCGCCGCGGCCGGCGTTTCTCGCCGAGATGCGCAAGTCGCTGACCGATCCGGCCTCGACCGGGACCTCGTCCATGTACCGCGACCTGCTGCAGGGCCGGCCGATCGAGGCCGAGCAGATCGTCGGCGACATGCTGGCGCGCGGCGCGCGCCATGACATGGCGACGCCGCTGCTTGCGGCGGCTTTCGCGCATCTCGGCATCTATCAGCGGCAGATCGCGAAGCGATGAGGCGGCATGGATCAGCGGGTCGATCTTATTGTCTGGCGACCGCCTCCTGGTCGGCCGAACCGGGCTGCGCCGGTATCGTCCCGGTCTTCTTGGCGTCCGCCCCGCGCTGGACGGTCGCCGCCGCGGCGGCGCCGAAGCGCACCCGGTAGACCGCGAGGTTCTCCATCACGCGCTGCACGTAGTTGCGCGTCTCGGAGATCGGGATGCGCTCGACCCAGTCGACCGCGTCGACCTTGGCGTCGCGCGGATCGCCGTGCTTGGCGATCCATTCCTGCACCCGGCCGCGGCCGGCGTTGTAGCCCGCGAAGCTCATGATGTAGGAGCCGCGGTACTCGGCCAGGAGCGCGGCAAGCTCGCCGGCGCCCATCTGCGTGTTGTAGACCGGGTCGGCCACCAGCCGTTTCCAATCGTACTTGATGCCCAGCCGCTTGGCGGTGTCGCGTCCGGCCCCGGGGGTGACCTGCATGAGGCCGACGGCTTTCGCGGGCGACACGTCGCGCTGGTTGAACTCGCTTTCGGTGCGCACGATCGAATAGACGATGCTGCGGTCGAGCGCCGGGCCGATCGCCGCGTAGGACGGCACGCCGATGGCGGGAAACGCGTAGAGCTCGAACGGCAGCCCGCGCTCGAGGGCGCCCTTGCCGATGAGCATCGCGGCCCGCGCATCGCCGTTCTTCACCGCGACGTTGGCCAGCGCCGCCACCACGGCGACGGCGTCGCTGCGCTCGGCGAGATCGGTCGAGAACGACAAGGCGAGATCGCGCTCGCCGACCGCGTAGAGAAGCTCGGCCGCATGCACGACGTCGTCGCCGTCGCCCGGCGCGCGTTGCGGCGGCGGGCGCAACGCCATCGCGCCGAGCCCGAGGCGCTCGCGCGCGAGCTGACCGTAATAGGCGACGGGAGAGCGGGCGGCCGCCTCGTACTGCGCCCGCATGTCGTCCAATCGCCCCGCCGCCTCGAGGGCGCGTCCGCGCCAGTAGGCGCCTTTGGCGAGCGTGATCGGGGCGCGCGAGCCGGTGTCGATCTGGGAAAAATGCGCCAGCGCGGTGGCGGGATCGGCGAGGAAGCGCAGCGCGATCCAGCCGGCCATGAAATGGAAGTCGGCGCGGTAGGGCGCAAAGGCCGGCTCGGCCGCATCGCGCGCCACCAGATAGGCGGTCTTGGCGTCGCCCCGGTCGAGCAGCTTGCGGGCGAGCATGCGACGCTCGCGCCACCATTCGTCGGTGTCCTGCGCCTGCAGCCCGTCGGCATCGGCCGCGAGCACCAACCGCGCCGCGGCCGCGAGATCGTCGTGCTTGACGAGGTAGTGGATGCGGCAGAGCGCGTAGCCGAGATCGTGGCGCGCAGCGTCGGGTATGGCGTCCAGCAGCTTCTTGGCGTCGCCGGAATTCTTCTCGGCCGCAACGCACGCCTTGACGATCGCGACCGCGCCGTCGCCGACGCGCCGCGCGGCGCGCATCGCCGCATGGAAGTCCTTGGCGCCGATGCGCCGGTCCATGCGCGCGACGTGATCCGCGCGGGTCAGGACGTTGCCGAACGCGCCGAGCACCGCGGTTTCGGTCTCGGCGGACAGCTCGTCCGCGCGCCAGACGCCGCGAATATCGCGTTCGGCCCCGGCGCGGTCGCCCTCCGCGAGGCGCACGCGCGCGAGCGCGAGCCGGCCTTTCGCGGTCACGGGTTCGCCGGCCACGGGTTCGCCGGCGAGAAACCGGCGCATGATCGCGCCGTCGGGGCGCTCCTGCCACAGCATGGCTTCGGCACGCCGGCGCAGCGCCGTGGTGGGCCAACCCGGGTTCGCCCGGATGAAGGCGTCATAACGCTCGAAGCCGTCGCGGCTGTCGCCGGCGCGCAGGCGGACCCACTCGATCAGGGTCCGCGCCACCGGATCGGCAATCGACGGCGCGAGCGCCGCGGCCTCGGAGGCCTTGTTCGCGCGCGCGAGCCTGATCGCCTTCTGAATGATGCCGAGCTCGCCGGGCAGCTCCGCAACGACCGGCACCGGCGGGGTGGCGGCGCAATCACTGTCCTGATGCCGCCGCTTTGCTCGCGCGGCGGCGACCGGCTCGGATGTCGGCTTCGAGCTCGGCCTGATGATGCAGTCCTTGGCGTGCGAGGCGGCGACGGTGTGGGACTTGGCGGCCGTGTGCGGTTGCCGCGCCTTGGCGGCCGCGTGGGCCGAAACGCCCGCGAGCAGCGCGCAGCCGGCCAAGCAGCCGGCGAAGACGGCCGCGCATCGACGCCAGACAGATCCCCCCGCCAGTTCCATGCCGCGCGTATTCCCCCGTAACAATATGGCGATGAGGAAGCGACACAGTTGGGGCAAGATCAAGACAAAAACGCATAAATCGACGGCGCAAACAGGAACCTAGATCGACAGCGCGAAGTGCTCCATCAGCCCGCGGCGGCCGGCGGGCGTGATCGTCAGCGCGCGGCCGTCGCGCATGCGCTCGATCCACTTGAGCTCGAAGCAGCGCTGGGCGAGCGCGGCCCCGACCGCGCCGCCGATATGCGGGCGGCGCTCGGTCCAGTCGAGGCAGGGGCGGCAGAAGACGCGGCGCCTGGAGCGCGCCGCCGAGAGGTCGACGCCAAGCTTGTCCAGAAAGGTCAGCCCGGCCGGCGTCACCTCGCCGGCCTCGTCGCCCAGCACGAGGAAGTCGCGCGCCGTCATGCGGTCGGCGAGGCCGACGCCGAGCACGCCGGCGATGTGGTCGTAGCAGGTGCGGGCGCGTCGCATGTGCTCGTCGAGCCGCGTCTTCGGCTGATAGCGCGGCGGGCCTTCCAGCGCGACGTTCATGATGCCTTCGAGCATGTGCCCGATCTGCGGGCCGGCGAGGCGGTAGTAGCGGTGGCGGCCCTGCTTCATCAGCGCGACGAGGCGGGCGGCATGCAGCTTGCCGAGATGGCCGCTGGTGGTCTGCGGCGACACGCCCGCCGCATGCGCGAGCTCGCTCGCGGTCAGCGCGCGGCCGCCGAGCAGCGCGCACAGGATGCTGGCGCGGGCGGGATCGCCCACCAGGGCGGCGACTTCGGCGATCTGCGGGGCGTTGGACATGCGCCGAATATAGGCGCGCGGTCGAGCGTTGCCCACGCCCGATGCTTCGGCCGAGACCGTAGCGTCGGGCATAGCCAAACCGGACGCATCCCACGATCTTGAGCGCGGATCGAGGAGACCGTCATGGATCGCGTCAGCAATCGCCGCTTGCATCGCCGCATGGGCCGCAATCGCGCTTCCGGCAAAAGTCCGCGCCGGTTCTACGGCTGGGCGGTCGTCGCGGCCGCTTTTGCGGTGACGTTCGTCGGCTTCGGCTGCGTCTATTCGTTCACCGCCTTCATCGAACTCGCTGCAGCGCGATTTCGGCGCCTCGCGCGGCTCGGTGTCGATCGTGTTCTCGCTCGCCGCCTTCCTCTATTTCGGCCTCGGCAGCGTCAGCGGCCCGCTCGCCGACCGCTTCGGCTCGCGGCGGCTCGCGCTGGTCGGCATGATCCTGGTGGGTCTCAGTCTTGCTGCCGCGAGCGTGGCGCAGAGCTTGATGCAGATCTATTGAGTTTACGGAATTGGCATGGGCATCGGCGTCGGCTGCTCCTACGTGCCGGCCATGGGCGCGACGCAGCGCTGGTTCGTGCGCCACCGCGCGCTGGCGTCGGGTCTTGCCAGCAGCGGCATCGGGGCCGGGACGCTGCTGGTGCCGCCGCTCGCCTCGCTGCTGATCGCCCATGGGGGCTGGCGCGGGGCGTATCTGGTGCTGGGCATCGCCGCCGCGCTGATCGGCGGCGCGGCGGCATTGCTGATCGAGAACGATCCGCGCGACCGCGGCCTCGGGCCGGACGGCAATGGGGCGCCCGCCGATGCGAGCGCGTCGCAGCCGGCGGCCGGGATGGCGATCGCCGACGCGGTGCGGTCGCGGCGCTTCATCCTGTTCTATGCGGCATGCCTTGCCTGTGCGTTCGGCGTATTCGTGCCGTTCGCGCACCTTGCACCCTATGCGGTCGACCACGGCATCGCGCCATCGCGGGCGGTGCTGCTGGTCAGCGCCATCGGCGTCGGCAGCACCGTCGGCCGCTTCCTGCTCGGCGGCCTCGCCGACCGGCTCGGGCGCGAGCTCACGCTGGTCGCGACCTTCGCCACCATGGCGCTCGCGCTGGCGATCTGGCTCGTCTCGACCACGTTCTGGCCGCTCGCGCTGTTCGGCTTCGTGTTCGGCTCGGCCTATGGCGGATGGGTCGCGCTGCTTCCGGCGGTGGTCATGGACTACTTCGGCGGCCGCAATGTCAGCGGCCTCATCGGCATTCTTTACACCAGCGCCGGCATCGGCACGCTGATCGGGCCGAGCGCGGCGGGCTTCGCGTTCGACGTGAGCCACAGCTACACGCTGCCGATCCTGGTGAGCATCGCCGGCAACGTGATCGCGGCGGGATTGATGGTGCTGCTAGCGCGCGGATCCGGACGCGACCCGAATTTCGCCTGCGTTTAGCTTTAGCAAACATTATGCTTTGGCCGCTGAGTGACGATTTTTTCCCGGCTACGTGCTGGTGAAATGCGAGATGACCGACGAGGTGCGAGGCCTCATCGCGGGCACGCGCAACGTCACGGGATTCCTCGGTTCCAAGGGCGAGCCTGTGGCGATCTCGGACGGGGAAGCGAGACGGATGCTCTAACCGCCGTGGTCGAGGCGTTGCCGGGTGGATCTGCTGGATCGTTCTGGGGCGAAGGAGGGCGAATGGGAAGGCGATGCCCGCTTTGCCGCTACGCGGCGGCCAGTACGGCGCGCTTCACTGCCTGCGGCAACGCGATCGAGCGAAAAAATGCCTTCGGATACAGGTAGTCCTCACCGGATTTGTCGATGACCCGAATCAAGCCTTTCTTCTCGGCGCTGGCATCGGGCAGGGCGACGTAAATCTTGCGCCGTTCGAGCGACGCCGGATAGCCGTCGTTGTCGATACACACGACAAGTTGCTTCGATTGCGCTCTCGCCATGGGCTTCGTTTTCAAAGCAGTTGCTTGATCTTGAATTCCTTGCGGCCGATTCCGGCGGCTTCGTACCAGTGTACTTCAGCAAGATGCAAGGAGCCATCCGCGAGACGAACGTGAGCTATGCCCTTGCGCTTACGCCAACGGCCCCGTCCGTACGTTCGGCGCAGCCTCGCGACCTCGCGAATTCCAGAGCTGGCGGCGAAAGTCTCGATGTCTGTAATTTCACCGACAATCTCGAATTGCATCGGCGAATCTCGGAATCGCTCACCCGGGCGTCGCCTCGCTTGCGCATGAGTAGGCGGATCGCGATTGCTTCGGCGCGCTTGCGCGCGCCTCGCAATGACGGCGACGGGCCGCTCAGTACTTGCGGAAAAGCCCGACCATCTTGCCCTGGATCTTCACGCGGTTGGGCGGCAGGATGCGCACCTCGTAGGAGGCATTGGCGGGCTCGAGCGCGATCGAGGCGCCGCGGCGGCGGAAGCGCTTCAAGGTCGCTTCCTCCTCGTCGATCAGCGCGACGACGATGTCGCCGGTGTCGGCGGCCTCGGTCTTCTTGATCAGGGCCATGTCGCCGTCGAGGATGCCGGCCTCGATCATCGAATCGCCGCGCACCTCGAGCGCGAAATGATCGCCGGTCGAGAGCAGGTCGGGCGGCATGTTGATGACGGCGCTCCTGGTCTGGATCGCCTCGATCGGCGTGCCGGCCGCGATGCGGCCCATCACGGGCACGGCGACCGGGCGGCCGCTGTCTTCATCCGAGGAGGCGCGCCCGCGGCCGAGGTTGCCCTCGATCACGGCGGGCGTGAAACCGCGCGAGCGGCCGCCGCCGCCGAGCCCGCCGCCGATCGTCTCGGGCAGCTTGATGACCTCGATGGCGCGCGCCCGGTTGGGCAGGCGGCGGATGAAGCCGCGCTCTTCCAGCGCCGTGATCAGCCGATGGATGCCCGACTTGGAGCGCAGGTCGAGCGCATCCTTCATCTCGTCGAAGGAGGGCGGCACGCCCGCTTCCTTGAGGCGCTCGTGGATGAAGCGGAGGAGCTCGAGTTGCTTGCGGGTCAGCATGGTGTCCCCATTTCCCGGGAGAGTGGCGCTCGGCATTTGTCACGGGCGAGCGTTACGTCTGACTATCTACCGACCGCCCATAAACAAATCATGAACGGACACTATCTGTTCGGGATGTGTTCCGCAACCTTTTAATTCACGATGCTGATTTTTTGCCTTCGTCAGAACGCGAGCTTTACGATGGCGCAGCGGGTTCCGGCGCTGGCAGGCGGCGCGTAAGGCTCTCGAATGACTAGACAACCGGCCTGCGCGAGGGGCGCCAGCATGGAACTGTCCTGGACCCGGTAGGGCGTCGCAACGAGGCTGCCGTCGGGGCCGGTCGCGAGCGCGGAACGCAGGTAATCGGCGCGCTCGTCGTTCGCCGCGAGGTCGCAACCGAGCACGGCCGATTTGGTGTCGGGGCCGGTGTCGGCGCGGCCGGCGAGGCGGCGCAGCAGCGGCACGAGGAAGAGCACCGCGCACACGAAGGCCGAGACCGGATTGCCGGGCAGGCCGAGCACGTCGATAGCGGATTCTTTATTTGGCGCATGTTCTTCTCGGCGAACCGGCGTCCACTTCGCCGGAACATGCGCTAGCCGACCGTGCATCAGCGGCCGGCCCGGCCGCATCGCGACCTTCCAGAACGACAGCGCCATGCCTTCGGCTGTAAAAGCCTTCTGCACCAGGTCGTGCTCGCCGACCGAGGCGCCGCCGGTGGTCACCAGCACGTCGACCTGGGCGTCGCGCGCGCGGCGCACGGCCGCGATGGTGGCGTCGAGCCGGTCGGGCGCGATGCCGAGGTCGACCACCTCGGCGCCTTCATTGGCCACCTGCGCCGCGAGCGCAAAACCGTTGGAGTAGACGATCTGGCCGTGGCCGGGCGTCGTGCCGGGCATCACCAACTCGTCGCCGGTCGCGAGCACCGCGACCCTGGCGCGGCGATGCACCGGCACGGTCGGATGGTTCATCGCGGCCGCGAGCGCGAGGTCGCGCGCCGTGAGGCGGTGACCGGCGGCGAGCAGCGTGTCGCCGGCCTTGAAGTCGAGGCCCTCGGCGCGGATATGGCGGCCGCGCGCGCTCGGCTTCTGCACGATGACGGTGTCGCCCTCGCGCGCGGTGTGCTCCTGGATGACGATGGTGTCGGCGCCGGGCGGCACGACGCCGCCCGTGAAGATGCGCGCGGCTTCCTGCGCGCCGACGGGAGAGTCGAACGGATGGCCGGCCGCGACCTCGCCGATGAGCCGGAGGCGCGCGGGCGCGGAGGCGACATCGGCGGCGCGCACCGCATAGCCGTCCATGGCCGAGACCGCGGCAGGCGGCTGGGTGCGCCGCGCCGTAAGATCGGTGGCGAGCACGCGGCCATGCGCGGCGGCGAGCGGTACGTCCTCGGCGGGCAGGGGGCGCGCGTCCTTGAGGACGAGCGCCTGCGCGTCGGCGACCGCGAGGAGCGCCATTGACCTGTTCCCCTTTATTGGCGCGTGATCTGATCCGAAAACCGGTGGCGACTTTTCGGGATCACGCGCGCGCCCGATAGTGGCCGGACTTGCCGCCGCGCTTCTCGACCAGATGAATGTCCTCGATGCGCATGCCGCGCTCGACTGCCTTGACCATGTCGTAGATCGTGAGGCACGCGACCGAACGTCGCCATCAGGGCTTCCATCTCGACGCCGGTCTGGCCCGTGACCTTCACGGTCGCGCGGACGAGCAGGCCAGGCGGCTTGGGTTCGGGCGTGATGTCGACCTCGACCTTGGAGACCGGGAGGGGGTGGCAGAGCGGGATCAGCTCATGCGTCTTCTTCGCCGCCATGATGCCGGCGATGCGGGCGGCGCCGAGCACGTCGCCCTTCTTGGCGTTGCCGGAGAGCACGAGGTCGAGCGTCTTTTTCGACATGGCGACGCGTCCCTGCGCCACCGCAACGCGCTCGGTCGCGGGCTTTGCCGACACGTCCACCATGCGGGCCTCGCCGCCGGCGCCGATGTGGGTGAGACGGCGGGTCATGGCGAGGCAGCTGCCAGCGGTGCGAGCAGCGCGCGCGTCGCCGCCGTCACGTCCTGCTGGCGCATCAGGCTTTCGCCGACCAGGAAGGTGGACATGCCGACCTTGGCGAGGCGCGCCAAGTCGGCGGGCGTGGAGATGCCGCTCTCGCCGACGAGGACGCGATCGCGCGGGACGCGCGGGGCGAGGCGCTCGCTCACCGCGAGCGACGTCGCGAAGGTCTTGAGGTCGCGGTTGTTGATGCCGACGAGGCGCGAGGTGAGGCGCAGCGCGCGCTCGAGCTCGGCCTCGTCATGCACCTCGACGAGCACATCCATGCCCCAGCCGTGGGCGGCGGCCTCGACCTCCTGCGCGGCCGCGTCGTCGAGCGCCGCCATGATGATGAGGATGCAGTCGGCGCCGAGCGCGCGGGATTCCGCCACCTGGTAGGGCTCGTACATGAAGTCCTTGCGCAGCACCGGCAGGCGCGCGGCGGCGCGTGCCGCGATCAGATGCGAGGGATCGCCCTGGAACGACGGCAGGTCGGTGAGCACCGAGAGGCAAGCGGCGCCGCCCGCCTCGTAGGCGCGCGCGAGCGTCGCGGGGTCGAAGTCGGCGCGGATCAGGCCCTTCGACGGGCTCGCCTTCTTGATCTCGGCGATCAGCGCATAATGGCCGGCCGTATGCTGGCGCTCGATCGCGGCGAGGAAGCCGCGCGGCGGCGTCGCGGCGCGGGCGAGCGCCTCGACGTTGGCGTGCGAGCGCGCCGACTTGGCCGCCGCGATCTCGCTGCGCTTGTAGGCCTCGATGCGGGCGAGAATGTCCGCCATTGAGGTTGGCCTCCCGGTTACGCGCTCGAGACGACGATGAGGCGCTCGAGCGCGCCCTCGGCCTCGCCGGATTCGATCGATTTCCCGGCGAGCGCAACCCCGCCCTCGAGGTCGGCCGCCTTGCCGGCGACGATGAGCGCCGCCGCCGCATTGAGCACCGCCACGTCGCGATAGGGCCCGCGCTGGCCCTTGAGCACGGCGAGCAACGCCTTGGCGTTGTGCTCGGCATCGCCGCCGCGCAGCTCGTCGGACTTCGCGCGCCGGAGGCCGACGTCCTCGGGCGCGATCTCGAAGGTCGTCACCTCGCCGTCCATGAGCGACGCGACCGTGGTCGGGCCGGCGGTGGTGATCTCGTCGAGCCCGTCCGAGCCGTGCACCACGAAGGCGCGCTCGGAGCCGAGGTTCTTCAGCACCTGGGCGAGCGGCTCGACCCATTGCCGGGAGAACACGCCGACCATCTGCCGCTTGACGCCGGCCGGGTTCGACAGCGGACCGAGCAGGTTGAAGATCGTGCGGGTGCCGAGCTCGACGCGGGTCGGATTGACGTGGCGCGTCGCCGGATGATGGGCGGGCGCGAACATGAAGCCGATGCCGGCCTGGGCGATGCAACGGCTGATGTGGTCGGGCGGCACGTCGATCTTTACGCCGAGCGCGATCAGCACGTCGGCGGCGCCGGAGCGCGAGGACAGCGCGCGATTGCCGTGCTTGGCGACGGGCACGCCGGCGCCCGCGACGATGAAGGCCGCGCAGGTCGAGATGTTGTAGGAGCCGGACGCGTCGCCGCCGGTGCCGACCACGTCGATCGCGTCCGCGGGCGCGAGCACGCGCAGCATCTTCGAGCGCATGGCCGAGACCGCGCCGGTGATCTCGTCGATGGTCTCGCCGCGCACGCGCAGCGCCATCAGCAGGCCGCCCATCTGCGAGGGCGTGGCCTCGCCCGACATCATCAGGTCGAACGCGACCGCGGCCTGCTCGCGCGTGAGCGTCGCGCCGGTCGCGGCCTGTCCGATCAGCCCCTTGAGGTCCATGAGCAGCCTCTCAATGCGCCGCGCGGCGGGACGCGGGGCGATGCGCCGGCTTCGCGGCGGATCTGGCTCTTGCGCCTTTGGCCTGCCCGGTGTGGCGCGGCCGTGCGGGCGCGTCGCGGCGGCCGGTCGCGGCATTCCAGTCGGCCGCGAGCTCGAGGAAATTGCGCAGCATCAGGTGGCCGTGCTCGGACGCGATGCTCTCAGGATGGAATTGCACGCCGTGCACGGGCAGCGATTTGTGGGCGAGCGCCATCACAAGGCGGTCGGCGGTTTCGGCGGTGACGGTCAGGTCCTGCGGCAATGTCTTGCGGTCGACGACGAGCGAGTGATAGCGCGTCGCGCGGAACGGGCCGTTGATGCCGCGGAAGAGGCCGGCCCCGCCGTGCGTGACCTCGGACAGCTTGCCGTGCACGGGGGTCGGCGCGCGCACCACGTCGCCGCCAAAAGCCTGGCCGATCGCCTGGTGGCCGAGGCAGACGCCGAGGATCGGGATCGCGGTCGAATTGGATCTTGCGGCCTGGGCGATCAGCGCGAGGCAGATGCCGGCCTCGTTCGGCGTGCACGGCCCGGGCGAGAGCACGATCGCGTCCGGATCGGCCGCGACCACGTCGGCGGCGGTGATCTTGTCGTTGCGATGCACGACCACGTCGGCGCCAAGCCCGCCCAGGTAGTGGACGAGGTTGAACGTGAAGCTGTCGTAGTTGTCGATCAGGATGATCATGGCCGGCGCTTCGCTTGGCTGGTCAAGGTCTTAGACTGTGAGGCGCGGAGGGGTCAAGGTGAGCCGGTCGGCCCTCCGCAACGCTACGTCTGACCATCCTTTCGGCGAGTGACAAGGCGCCTGAACACTTATTTTTTGATGCGAATTCCGAGCCTGGTCTTCAATCCGAGGCGGCGACCGGCAGCCAAAAGGTTTCGGTCGAGGCTGTAGACGGCAGTCGCTCGATTGTTGGACGCGATCGCGAGGTGGAGAGCATCGCCAGCACGCAATCGGATCTTTCGTCGGAGAAGGAACTGACCGGCGAGCTCGAAATCGGCCGGGCTT
This sequence comes from uncultured Pseudomonadota bacterium, assembly GCA_963703755.1. Lineage (GTDB taxonomy): Bacteria > Pseudomonadota > Alphaproteobacteria > Rhizobiales > Xanthobacteraceae > JAVDCA01. The sequence continues at coordinate 7,373 of CAVPGG010000117.1, read as the reverse complement.
GGCGGCAGAATGACAAATGTATCGGACACAATCTCGGCGAGCCGGGCGTCGGCTGCGACCGCAGCCTTGTGCGTCATCGAGCCTATGCGTACTTGGCGCGCCAAGGCGGATGCAAACTCGACACGCGTCCAATGACTCATAGCGAGAGGAGCGTTGCGCTTGCGACGAAGGAAACGCTCGACCTTTTCGCTGGTCGGCTCCGGCAGAAACAGAGGGACGACGAAGCTGGTGTCGAAATACAGCACGCGGCTTCACCATCCTTCGTCGCGCAGTTCGCGGACCAGGACCCAGCTCGGCTTGCGCAATTTGGGCATCTTCGCACGAAAAGACGCAAGCGACGGAAGTGGTCGCTTGGGCTGCGCCAATGCGGACAACTGTGCAACCGGGCGACCGTGACGCGTGATCACGACTTCTTGGCCGCCCTCGACCCGGTCGAGAAGCTCGCTCAAGTGCGCCTTGGCCTCGACAAGCGAGACGGTAACCATGGCATCCTCGTAAATGGTCAGAAAACTGGTCATATGATAATGGATCTGCGGCCGCTGCGCCAGCAAAATTGCGTCATCGACTGCGTGTGTCGGTCGCGACAGTGCGACTGATGTCGGGTATGACTCGCTAACAGAGATTGGAGGAGAGGCTCCCATGAAATCCGACCGGTTTACGTTCGCGCTCCGGCTTGCAGTTGCCGCCGGCATATTGATCCTCACCGCGCTCCCCGTCCGCGCCGAGAGCGACCTCGACCGCGCGCTGCGCATCATCGCGTCGAAGAAATATGTCGATCTCACGCACAGCTTCTCGCCCGACACACCGGTGTGGTCGGGCTTCGGCCAGGCGAAGATGACGCCGATGGGCGATCCGAAGACGCACGAGCCCTACACGATCGCCAAGGACGGCTTCCGCTCGACCTACTACGAGATGGTCGGGCAATACGGCACCCATGTCGATCCGCCGGCGCATTTCGCCGACAACGGCATCACGATGGACCAGATCCCGTTGAAGCAGATGATCCTGCCGCTGATCGTGCTCGACGACACGCCGTTCCTCGCCAAGGATCCGAACCACGCCTTCTCGGTCGCCGACCTGACGGCTTGGGAGAAGGTGCACGGCCGCGTGCCCAAGGGCTCGTTCGTCGCGCTGCGCACCGACATGTACAAGGACTGGGACACGAACCCGGAGCGCTTCAAGCGCAGCCCGTTTCCGGCCTGGGCGTTCGAGACGATCAAATTCCTCTACGAGCAGCGCGGCGTGACGGCGACCGGCCACGAGGCGATGGACACGGATACGACCGACAAGATGGATTCGGAGACCTACATCCTGCAGCACGGCCACTATCAGATCGAGGTGATGGCGAATTTGGACCAGGTGCCGGCCAAGGGCGCCATCATCGTGGTGACGTGGCCGAAGGTGAAGAAGGGGTTGGGCTTCCCGGCAAGGGCGTTCGCGATCTTGCCATAAGCCGCGTCATTGCGAGGAGGGCGAAGCCCGACGAAGCAATCTCGGTCCGCACTCGCATGCGTTTGCGGGACGAGATTGCTTCGGCACGCGTTGCGTGCCTCGCAATGACGGACTCATGCGTTTGCGGATCGAGATTGCTTCGCGCTCGCAATGACGGCTGCGTGACGGCACCTTCGTACCCGCGCGCGTGTGCCACGGAACTCTGAACGGAACCGGCATTTGCCGCGGTGTTGCCGCGTTCAGGCTTCAGGCAGACGTCGGCTGGGGGCGGAGGGAATGCGTGACCATCCGTCCGTTAAGAGTTTCCGTCCGCGCGTATTCGCGCCGTGCCGTGCTGCGTGGATTGGCAACGGCCGTGCCGACTGCTGCATCCGCGCTCGCGCTCGGCGGGTGCGCCGGCATGGCGTCGCTCGACGCCGCCGCCGACGTCTCGGACATTTCGGCGAACCACGCGCTGCTGGTGGCGACCACGCGCAAGGTGGTCAACGGCGCGCAGAAAAGCCCGTGGTTCGGCACCGAGCGCTGGGCGCTGAGCGTGGCGCGTGCGCAACTCACGCCGCCCGACGCGGGCCGCTTCTCGCTCGCCGCGGTCGGCCTGTCCAACTGGCGGCTCGACCGCATCGATCTCTTGGGCCAGTCCGCGGCCGCGCTCGGCCAGGCGGCCAGCGGACGCGACGTGCTGATCTACGTGCACGGCTTCAACCAGACCTTCGAGAGCGCGGCGCTCGATGCGGCGCGCCTGTCGGACGGCATCCGGTTTCACGGCGAGACGTTGGTGTTCGCCTGGCCGTCGCGCGCGAAGCTGTTCGACTACGGCTACGACCGTGACAGCGCGATGTGGTCGCGCGACGCCCTGCATGCGGTGCTCGACGCCTTGCTGGCGACCCCGACCACCGGCCGCATTCATATCGTGGCGCACAGCGTCGGCACGATGCTGACCATGGAGGCGCTGCGCGAGCTCTACGCCAAGCGCGCCGCGCTCGCCGCCGACCGGATCGGCGCGCTCGTCTTCGCCTCGCCGGACATCGACATGGACGTGTTCACGAGCTCGGTCGAGCATATTGGCCCGCTGGCGCGCAAGATCACGGTGATCACCGACACGCATGACCGCGCGCTGGCCCTCTCGGGCTGGATGGCCGGGGGAACGACCCGCGCGGGCGCTGCCCAGACCGCGAAGCTCAAGCTGTTCGGGCTGCACGTGATCGATGCGTCCGAGCAGAGCTGGGGCGTCATCAACCACGATCTGTTCCTGTCGAACGACCAGATCCGCGAGACCATCCGCGAGGTGATCGCGAATTCGGCGCGGACGTGAATGTTCGCCGTGCTGCGCGCGCCTCGCAATGACGCTAGCCCTTGTGGATCGGATCGATCCAGGCGACGGCTTCCGGCCTCTCGACCGCCGCGATGTCGAGATTGACCACCACGGCCTCGTTGTCGCTGCGCACCAGCACGCATTCGAGCACCTCGTCGGGGCTCGCGTTGATCTCCTGGTGCGGCACGTAGGGCGGGATGAAGATGAAGTCGCCCGCATTGGCCTCGGCGACATATTCGAGATGCTCGCCCCAGCGCATGCGCGCCTTGCCGCGCACCACGTAGATCACGCTCTCGAGCGCGCCGTGATGGTGCGCGCCGGTCTTGGCATTGGGCCTGATCGCGACTGTGCCGGCCCAGATTTTTTGCGCTCCGACGCGCGCGAAATTGATCGCCGCCTTGCGGTCCATGCCGGCCGTCTGCGGCGTGTTGCCGTCGAGCGAGTTGCCGGGGATCACGCGGACGCCGTCGTGCTTCCATTTGTGGTCGTGATCGGCGGACATGGGGCGCACCTCGGCCTGGTTGGCGATCGGTCTTCGATATAGACGTTTTTTGGCGGCACGCCACGGGGTGCTATAGGTCGGCCGCGACCGCAACGGGAGTACGGTGTGAACGAGGCGTGGTCGGACGCCAAGGCCCGCGCCAAGGCCCGCGCGAGCGGGCTCTATGCGCTCGGGGTCTATCTCCCGGGCTCGCTCGCGGCGCGACGTTTGCGCGACGCCAGCCGCGCGCTGCGTGGCGTGTCGAAGCGGCATCCGACGCATCTGCCGCGGGCCGCGTGGTCGGATCTCTTGGTGCGCCGATCGATCGGCCTGGTGGAGACCGGCAAGGCGAACGGCAACGTCAATCTGGCGGAGCTTGCCGTGCTGGCGCAGGCGGCAGCCGCGGTGCGGCCGGGCGCGCTGATCGTTGAGATCGGCACATTCGACGGACGCACGACGCTCAATCTTGCAGTGAATGCGCCCGAGCAGAGCAAAGTCGTCACGCTCGACCTGCCGCCCGACGACCGCGCCCGGTTCGCGCTCGCGCCCGGCGAGCGGCAGTATGTCGACAAGTCGGCGCCTGGCGCGCGCTTCCGCGACGCCGCGCCGCCGTGGGCGGCCGCGGCGGCGCGCATCACCCAGGCTCTCGGCGATTTAGCGACCTTCGACTGGTCGCCCTACCGCGGGCGGGCGGGTCTCGTCTTCGTCGACGGCTCGCATGCGTACGAATATGTGCGTCAGGATTCGGAGACGGCGTTCGGCCTGATCGCGCCGGGCGGCATGGTGCTGTGGCACGACTATGGCCGCTGGGAGGGCGTCACCCGCGCGCTCGACGAGCTCGAGGCGCAGCGGCGGCTGGGCTTGCGTCATGTGCGCGGGACGAGCCTCGTGTTCTGGCGGACGGATGGTCGCGGCGACAAACCGGCGTGAAGATCGGTAGAATTGGCCATCGGCACAACATCCGCCGCAGCCGCAAGGGGGGATCGATGAGGAGGCTTCTGACGATCGCACTCGTCCTGCTGGCCGCGACGATCGCGCGCGGCGAGGAGGTGTTCCCGGCACGGCCGATCACGCTTATCGTGCCGTATCCGCCCGGCGGCGTCACGGACACGCTGGCGCGGCTGCTCGCCGACCGCATGAAGGCCGCCCTCGGGCAGAACATCGTGATCGAGAATGTCGGCGGCGCCGGCGGGAGCATCGGCATCGGCCGCGTATCGCGCGCGACGCCGGACGGCTACACGATCGCGATCGGCAGCTCGGAGACGCACGTGCTCAACGCGGTCTCGCTGGCGCTGCCCTACGACGTGGTCGCCGACTTCGCGCCGGTGGTGCAGCTGCCGGCCTATCCATTCCTGATCGTCAGCCCGAACAGCGTGCCGGCAACGACCCTCAAGGACTTCGTCGCATGGATCAAGGCCAATCCCGCCAAGGTCACGCAGGGAACGGTCGGCTACGGCACCATCCAGCACATGTGCGGCATCGTCATGCAGAAGGCGCTCGGCGTGAGCTGGCAGCTCGTACCGTACCGCGGCGGCGCGCCCGCGATGCAGGATCTGCTGTCGGGCCAGTTCAATCTCATGTGCACGGCGTCGGGCAGCTTCCTGCCGCTGGTGCGCGCCAGGCAGATCAGGGCCTACGCGATCACCATGGAGAAGCGCGCCGAGTTCGGCGCCCGACATCCCGACGGCCGACGAGGCGGGGTTGCCGGGCCTCCATCTTCTGACCTGGAATGCCCTGTGGGCGCCCAAGGGCACGCCGAAGCCGGTGGTCGCGCGGCTCAACGCGGCGGCCGTGCAGGCGATGGCCGACCCGAAATTCAAGCAGCGCATGATCGAGCTCGCGCTGGAAATGCCGCCGTCCGATCAGCTGACGCCGGAAGCGCTCGCCGCGCTGCAGAAGGCCGAGATCGCCAAATGGTGGCCGATGATGAAGGCGGCCGGCATCAAGCCGCAGTGAGGGCAGCTCATGCATTACGATTTCGTGCCGATGCCGGAGCGGGCGCCGCTCAAATGGCCGAACGGCAAGCGGCTCGCGCTGATGATCACGCTCAACCTCGAATACTGGGAGCTCACCCAGGATCACGACGGCCTCTATTTTGCCGGCGGGCCGTCGATCAACGAGCGCCTGCTGCCGGCGCGCATCCCGGATTTCAACAATCACACCTGGCGCGAATACGGCCATCGCGTTGGCATCTGGCGGCTCTATGACGTTTTCGACGAGGCGGGGGTGCCGGCGAGCTGCACGGTCAACGGCATCCTGTGCGAGCGGCATCCGCAGATCGTCACGGCCGCTGCCGGGCGCGGCTTCGAGCTGATCGCGCACAACTACATCCAGACCGAATTTTTGATCAACTACCGCGACGATCGCGCCAAGGAGCGCGACGTGATCGTGCGCACGCTCGACGCGATCGAGCGCACCGCCGGCCGCCGCCCGAAAGGCTGGCTGTCCTCATCGCTGCGCTGCACCGTCAATACGTCGGACATCCTCAAGGAGCTGGGGCTCACCTATCACTGCGACTACATGAACGACGAGCAGCCCTACCTCATCCACACCGGGCACGGACCGCTGGTGTCGATCCCGTATACGCAGGAGGTCAACGACATCGGCATGTTCCTGCGGCGCAATTTCACCGCCGCGACCGCTCTCGAGACGATGCGGGACGAGTTCGACGAGCTCTATCGCGCCGGGGAGACGAGTGCCCGCATCATGAGCGTCGGCCTGCATCCGCACATCGCGGGACGCGCCTTCCGCGTGCGCGCCGTGCGCGAGTTTCTCGACTACGCCAAGAAGTTCGACGGCGTGTGGTGGGCGACGCGCGAGGAGATCGCGGCGTGGTATTTGCGCAACCACGCGAGCCATATGGGGTGAGGATGGCCGTCATTGCCAGCGAAGCGAAGCAATCTCGCTTCACGTGCGCATGCGTTCGCGGATCGGGATTGCTTCGTCGGCCTGCGGCCTCCTCGCAATGACGCTGTATTTCACTGCCCGCGCTTGCCCGCGCTGGCAAACCGGCGCGCCTCCTCGGCGGCGCGGAAGAGGGCGCGGGCCTTGTTGATGCATTCCTGCTGCTCGGAGTTGGGATTGGAATTGGCGACCACGCCGGCGCCGGCCTGGACGTACATATGGCCGTCCTTGACGAGGGCGGTGCGCAGCACGATGCAGGTGTCCATCTCGCCGGCGGCCGAGAAATAGCCGACGCAGCCGGCGTAGAGGCCGCGCTTCTCCTTCTCCAGCTCGTCGATGATCTGCATGGCGCGCACCTTCGGCGCGCCCGACACCGTGCCGGCCGGGAAGCCTGCGGCGAGGGCGTCGAGCGCGTCGTGGCGCGGATCGAGCTTGCCCTCGACATTGGAGACGATGTGCATCACGTGGCTGTAGCGCTCGATGAAGAACTGGTCGGTGACCGTCACGGTGCCGATCTGCGCGACGCGGCCGACATCGTTGCGGCCGAGGTCGAGCAGCATCAGGTGCTCGGCGCATTCCTTGGGATCGGCCAGCAGGTCTTCCCCGAGCTGCTTGTCCTCGTGCGGGGTCGCGCCGCGCGGGCGCGTGCCGGCGATCGGGCGGATCGTCACCGTGTCGCCGCGCGCGCGCACGAGGATTTCCGGGCTCGAGCCGACCACCGCGAAAGTGCCGTAGTCGAGATAGAACAGGAACGGCGCCGGATTGACGCGGCGGATCGCGCGGTAGAGCGCGAAGGCGGGCAGCGCGAACGGCGCCTCGAAGCGCTGCGACAGCACCACCTGGAAGATGTCGCCGGCCGCGATGTAGTCCTTGGCCTTGAGCACCATGCGCTTGAACTCGGCCGGCATGGTGTTCGAGCGCGGATCGATGACGATCGGGCCAGCGGCGCCGTTGCCCTGCTCCTTGTCGAGGGCGCGGTCGAGGTCGTCGACCACGGCGGCGAGGCGCTCGGTCGCGCGCGCGAGCGCGGCCTTGGCGGCGACGGATTTCTCCGGCCGCACCGGCGTCACCACCGTGATGGTGTCGAGCACCGAGTCGAAGATGACGACCACGGTCGGCCGCACCAGGATCGCGTCCGGGGTGCCGATCGGATCCGGGTTGGGGGCGGCGAGCTCCTCGATCAGCCGCACGGTGTCGTAGCCGAGATAGCCGAACACGCCGGCC
>CAVPGG010000116.1:0-14789 GCA_963703755.1 uncultured Pseudomonadota bacterium | reverse complement strand
ACATTGACTCACCTGCAGACTTTAAAGAAAATATTCTGATTCGATTTTCTCTCCGCCAGACTATTGAACTAGAAAGCCTACGTCCGAATGAGACTGCACTTATTGCTTCCACAGTTCAACCTCCATATTGTTCAGATCTGAGCGTCAATTGCACAATTTTGGAAAACTATGCTTCCTATGAAGGATTTAAGCAGAACAATGCCGTTCTTGTCTTCATTGCAAATCTCACGACTTTGCTTCCTGCAAATGAACTGGCAACATCGTTAGCTCCGAACTCAACCTTTATCTCCACAACCAGTAGCAAGATCAACATGAGTGGTAAGCATGCATTTAGCTAGGTTGTCTTGAAAGGAACGGTCATATTGGTTTGGTTGACATTATAGAGTGGTGGTCTTTGGTTCACAACTTGCTCCCAAGAACGGATATCTCTCAGATATTTGGTGGCAACATTACGGAAAATCTGAGTGAAAGTTGGTCCGAGTTTTTGGATAATGAAAACTACACATTTTGGACCAATCAGTGATTTGTGGAACTAAATGATACTCACCTTTGGACGCCTGAGAACAAAACAGCCCTTGTAACAGGTACAATAGTCTTATAGACCACATTGTTTGACAAGATGATAATCCTGATGACTTATTGCAGCTCTTCCAGTAGTGATAAAACTTCTTACAGCATATCTTGTTTCAATTGTTCCTACTCTTTCAAGGACGACTCCATTCCTTGGTGAATTTGGTTATAATGGTGCTTCAAACATTACGGACCTGCCCATTCTGTCTTCATCAGTGAGATACAATATCTCGAGCTCTACAGAGTTTTATGAGAGTGCGCACACATTAAATTTATCATCCCTTTATAATGGATGGACTACAACAAAACCAAAAGGGAGAACAAGACGCCCAGGTCAAAGGAAGAGGAACAGGACACTTTCCTTAGGACAAGGACGAAAGCCAAAATGGAAAAGAGCTCAAGTTTCTCACCCTGAACCATTCTACTACTCAACAAAGACACGGATCCTCCGGATGAGGACTACACGCACCCAGATTGGTCAAAGTATCCCATGGTCAGCTTCGAGGATGAGGACAAGGATGAGGATGAAGACGACGATAACTTTGTATTAAGATTGGGAGAAGAATAAACGGATATACGGACAAGTCTTCAACCCGTGGAGATATTCCAGAAGAATCCAAAGAAGACCCTTCAACAACAGAGATGCCTTCAACGACAACTTTTAGACCAACCATTCCGGAAAGTCTGGACAAGTTTCTCACAAATGTGATGGCCGTTATCACGTTGGTAAGACAAAAGATCATTGGCTTAACAGCATAGTTAAACACTGGACTGGACTCTCCAATTAATGATTCTTTAGATATTCTCACACAACGCTACCAAAACTGATGAACTTGACATTTCGAAAATTCGTAATTTTCAAAATGGATAACGACATTGGAAAGCGTTGTTGAAACAAGGAAAGTAACTTTGCCGAATTGGAATTCCACATTTGGGACAACGGTTATGGTTAATATTGATGACAAAGAGACAAAAAAGTGTTTTGTGACAATTTGCGAGGACGGGAAAACTTTACCCCCGGATCTCAATGAATTTCTCAACTGTTCTGACACACAGTGTTCACTTGAAGAGCTTCTTGGACCGCGAGATGACAACTGTTGGATACCCGGAAGTCAACATTGCATCAGTAAGGTAAAAGTCTTTTGCGGATGGGAATTTGACTGATATGGACAATTGTTTCTTGAGCAACCCCCACACCCCCTTTGGCTTTACCCCCTGACACCAGCATAAGGCTAAGGAAGCTTTGTTGGGAAACAATGTTTGGACAAGAACTCGTCAAGCTAACTGTGATGGATTTGGTAAGTGCGGAATCTTTACATGCACATTAAAAGGTTAACCAATTTCTCCACTGCAGATATTCACTGTTGGGTTTATCTTTGTCCTTGACTTTATACGAGCTATTCTCGTACGAATATTAAATCCTTGTTGGTGTTGGGATCTCGAGAAAAAGTTTCCCCAATACGGAGTCTTTAAGATTGCTGAGAACATTTTGCATTTGGTTAACAATCAAGGGATGATTTGGTACGTTAGGCATAGTTTGTTATCGTTGGCATGAATGGTCAAACATTAATGAGGAGACCACCATATTACAGGATGGGTATGTTTTTCTCACCCGGCCTTCCCACACTCAACTTAGCCAAATTGGTCATCCTAATGTACATCCGGAGTTGGGTTAGTTTACTGAGTTAATTGGACGTTGAGGATCCGGCCTAGGGATTTTGTCCTATGGCGTAATACTATCCTCCTCACCGCTTTCCCCAGTTTCCCCACCGTCGCTTACGCCGGTTTCCCACCGACTGCGTAGGTGGACGAGATCGGGATCGTCTAAGGGTTTGACGATCTTAATTTTGGTTGTGTCAATCCTTATGTTCACGACACAGAACCGGCACAAACGTTTTGTGGCTATGCGCTTTAGCAAGATGAGTAGGATAGTAGTATGCCATCAGGACAAAGTCAAAAGTCAACGTCAAACTAACCGTTTTGCGTTAATCTTTCAGACTGTGATGACGTGTAACGTTCCACACGAAACGGTGTTCCGGGCATCTCGATCCAATAATTTTTATTTTGCCCTTTTACTGTTCATGCTTTTTCTGTGCACTTTGCCGGTGGCATTTGCTGTGGTGTGGCTCCAACCATCCTGGCATTGTGGACCTTTTTCACAATATGAGAGAATTTATCACATTTCGACTCAAGCAATTCTTGGGGCTTTGCCGACAAGCCTGCATTGGGTAACTACTTGCATATGAGATCCGACTATTGTTCGCAGATGAAATGACTGACTAATGTTAATCTAGATACTTAACTACATTATCGACGTGGCGGGCGGGCGCATCGTGGTGGCGCGCGACGTGTTCGAATCCACGGCGGATCCTGAGCCCGAGGCGACCAAGTCATGAGCGCACTGACTCGCGTTTGCTACCCTCCCGCCCGTTGGCGGGGAGGGTCGAGCGAAGCGGCGAAGCCGCGGAGCGAGGGGTGGGGGGACTACGCTTGCTCCGACTCCGCAGTCGGGCGCCATCACGCTCGCTCTGAGTTCGCGGCGCCCCCCACCCCCGACCCCTCCCCGCCACTCGCTTCGCTCGCGGGGGGAGGGGAGCGGCTGGCGCGGAGCTAGCGGGCAATGTGGCGCGCGAGCGTGATCACCATCTTCCCCGAGATGTTTCCCGGGCCGCTCGGCGTGAGCCTCGCCGGCAAGGCGCAGCAGAAGGGCGTCTGGTCGTTGCAGCCCATCGACCTGCGCGACTACGCGACCGACAAGCACCGCACCGTCGACGACACGCCGGCCGGCGGCGGACCCGGCATGGTGATGAAGGCCGACGTGATCGCCCGCGCGATCGATGCGGTCGCGACCCAGGATGGTTCAAGTGACCGTCCGCGCCTGCTGATGAGCCCGCGCGGCGCGCCGCTCACCCAGGCGCGCGTCGCGTCCCTCGCCCAGGGGCAGGGCGTCGTCCTGCTGTGCGGCCGCTTCGAGGGCGTCGACGAGCGGGTGATCGCGGGCCGCCGGCTCGAGGAGGTGTCGGTCGGCGACTATGTGCTGTCCGGCGGCGAGATCGCCGCCATGGCGCTGATCGATGCGTGCGTGCGGCTGCTTCCCGGCGTCATGGGCCAGGAGGGCTCGGCCGCCGAGGAAAGCTTTGCCGACGGCCTGCTGGAGTATCCGCAATACACCCGGCCGCAGGTCTGGGAGGGGCAGGCCATCCCGGAGGTATTGGTGTCGGGCGACCACGCCAAGGTCGCGGCCTGGCGGCGCGCCGAGGCCGAACGGTTAACGGCCGCGCGCCGGCCCGACCTGTGGGCCGCCCGTCTGAGCCAAAAGCCGGGAAAATGACCCGATTCGCCGGCATTTCGCCGGTACGTGACAAGGGCGAAACTTTCGCGTAGAAGCAGCCGCGAAACGCGCGGCGGGACGCCCGACACCGACACCGGGCGCAGCCGACGGAGACATCCCATGAACGTGATCCAAGAGCTCGAAAAAGAGCAGCTGGCGAAGCTTTCCGCCGGCAAGGAAATTCCCGAGTTTGCGCCGGGCGACACCGTCATCGTCAACGTCAAGGTGGTCGAGGGCGAGCGCGCGCGCGTGCAGGCCTACGAGGGCGTGTGCATCGGCCGCGCCGGCCATGGCCTCAACGAGAACTTCACGGTGCGCAAGATCTCCTACGGCGAAGGCGTCGAGCGCGTCTTCCCGCTGCACTCGCCGATGATCGACTCGATCAAGGTCGTGCGCCGCGGCAAGGTGCGCCGCGCCAAGCTGTATTACCTGCGCGGCCGCCGCGGCAAATCGGCCCGCATCGGCGAGCGCCAAGAGCATGGTGCGCACGGTGCGCACGGCGCGCGCGGCGCCGCCGACCAGGCCGCGGAATAAGACGTCACTCCCCCGAGCAGGCGGCCGGCACTGGCGGTGCCGCTTCCTCGTTCGGCACCTTGTATCCTTCATCGGCTGCGCGGACCGCGTCGCGATTGTAGGCCACCGCGCGCACCACGGTGCAGTTGACTGGCGCGCTTGCGACCACCTCGTCGTCGGGCGCGCCCGTATCGACCCGGTGGCTGTTCTCGATCAGCATCGAGCCGCCCGCGATCGCCACGGCGACCAGAAGCGTGTCCCATCTGAGCATTGGAGAATCATTCGTTTGCTGCGGCGCAGCATGGTCGCCTGAAGGCCGCCGCCTGGCAATATGCAAAGATGCTGATTGTTTCGGCAGGCCGAACCCAAATGCGCGGCAAAGACGGGTAGCGGATATACCGGGATACGGTCCCCACACTTTTCACCGCCGCGCCAAACCATTAGATACGGCGGCCGATCGGCGCCGATGACGCCCCGCTCGCGACGCGACAAGGATTGAGGACAATGGCAAGACCGCGCACCCTCTACGACAAGATCTGGGCCGACCATCTGGTCGACGAGCAGCCGGACGGCACCTGCCTGATCTACATCGATCGCCACCTCGTGCATGAGGTGACGAGCCCGCAGGCGTTCGAGGGGCTGCGCCTCGCCGGCCGCAAGGTGCACGCGCCCGACAAGACGCTGTGCGTCGTCGACCACAACGTGCCGACCACCAACCGCAACCTGCCCAATCCGGATCCCGAGAGCGCCGCGCAGATCGAATATCTCGCCGAGAACGCCAGGCACTTCGGACTCGAATATTACGACGAGTTCGACCGCCGCCAGGGCATCGTCCACATCATCGGCCCCGAGCAAGGCTTCACGCTGCCCGGCACCACGCTCGTGTGCGGCGACAGCCACACGGCGACACACGGCGCGTTCGGCGCGCTCGCGTACGGCATCGGGACATCGGAGGTCGAGCACGTGCTCGCCACCCAGACGCTGATCCAGGCGAAGTCGAAGAACATGCGCGCGGTCGTCGACGGCAAGCTGCCCGAGGGCGTGACCGCCAAGGACATCATCCTCGCCATCATCGGCGAGATCGGCACCGCCGGCGGCACCGGCTATGCGCTCGAATATGCCGGCGAAGCGATCAGCGCGCTCTCGATGGAGGGCCGCATGACGGTGTGCAACATGTCGGTCGAGGGCGGCGCCAAGGCCGGCTTCATCGCACCCGACGCGAAGGTCTATGAGTATCTCAAAGGTAGGCCGAAGTCGCCCAAGGATGCCGACTGGGACAAGGCGCTGCGCTATTGGGATACGCTGCGCTCCGACGAGGGCGCCCAGTTCGACCGCGAGATCAAGCTCGATGCCGCGAGCCTGCCGCCGCTCGTCACCTGGGGCACCAGCCCCGAGCAGGTGATCTCGATCACCGGCCGCGTGCCGGTGCCGTCCGAGATCGCCGATGAGAAAAAGCGCGTCGCCGCCGAGACCTCGCTCAAATACATGGGCCTCAACGGCGGCGAGAAGATCACCGACATCGCGATCGACCGCGTGTTCATCGGCTCCTGCACCAACGGCCGCATCGAGGACCTGCGTGCCGCCGCCAAGATGATCGCGGGCAAGACCAAGAGCGCCAGCGTCAACGCCATGGTCGTGCCCGGCTCCGGCATCGTGAAGGAGCAGGCCGAGGCCGAAGGGCTCGACAAGATCTTCGTCGCGGCGGGCTTCGAGTGGCGTGAGCCGGGCTGCTCCATGTGCCTCGCCATGAACCCGGACAAGCTCGCGCCCGGCGAGCGCTGCGCCTCCACGTCGAACCGCAACTTCGAGGGCCGCCAGGGCTACAAGGGCCGCACCCACCTGGTGTCGCCCGCCATGGCGGCCGCCGCCGCCATCGCCGGCAAGTTCGTCGACGTGCGCAATTGGAAATAGCTGTCATTGCGAGGCGGGCACCGATCTCGGGTCTACCCGAGATCGGCAATAAAGATGCGCAAGTCGGGCCCGACTTGCGAAGCCCGCCGAAGCAATCGCGATCCTCAAATGCATGAATTCGCGGCGCGGGATTGCTTCGCTGCGCTCGCAATGACGTGTGGTTTGTCTACCTCAGCGCCCACACGCAACGCTGCTGCGGCGTGATCACGTCGCCGCTCAGCCGGTGCTCGACCGCGAGCGCGAACTCGCATTTGCGGTAGTAGCGGCTCGACGGATACACGGTGATGCGCGGGACGCGCCGCCGCGGCGGCGCCCCGGCGCGATCGGCGGGCGGCGGCTGGGTGGTGGCCGCCGTGTCGGGAGAGGGGCTTTGCGCGAAAGCTCCGCTCGCGCAGGCCGCAAGTGCCGCAAGACCTGCCGCGGCCGCCAAGATTCCGGTCCCGTTACGCCAACGCATGCCGACCTCACGCCGTTGCCGCCATGGTATCGGCCCGGACCCTCGCCTACAACATGCGCATGGCCACCAAGACCTCCGATGACGCCGATCCGCTCGCCTGGCGGCCGCGCAAGGCGCCGTCCCTCGACGCGTTCGAGGTGCTGGCGCGCGAGGTCTTCGCCGGCTTGCCGGCCGAGTTCCGCGCCGCCTGCGAGGACCTCGTCATCCAGGTCGACGATTTTCCCACCGACGAGGTGCTCGACCGCATGGGGCTCGAGAGCGAGTTCGACCTGCTCGGCCTCTTCCAGGGCGTCGGCCTGCCGTTCCGCCACGAGAGCGCGCCCGTGCAGATGCCCAACATGATCTGGCTCTACCGCCGGCCGATCCTCGACTACTGGGCCGAGCATGACGAGACGCTCGGCAGGATCATCGCCCACGTGCTGGTGCATGAGATCGGCCACCATGTCGGCTTCTCGGACGACGACATGCACGCGATCGAGCGCGCGGCGGGATGACGAGTACAAAAAGCACCCGCCTTTCAGGGGCTTGACCGCAACCTCGGCGGCGTTATCACGGAGCCTTTCGAACAAGCGCGAGGGATCGCAGACCATGGAAAAGTTCACCGTGCTCGAGGGCGTGGCGGCGCCGGTCAAGCAGATCAACGTCGACACCGACGCGATCATCCCCAAGCAGTACCTCAAGACGATCAAGCGCACCGGCCTCGGCAAGGGCCTGTTCTCGGAGAAGCGCTTCCGCGACGACGGCAGCGAGAATCCGGATTTCATCCTCAACAAGCCGGCCTATCGCAAGGCCAAGATCATCGTCGCGGGCGACAACTTCGGCTGCGGCTCCTCGCGCGAGCACGCGCCGTGGGCGCTGCTCGACTACGGCATTCGCGCCGTGATCTCGACCTCGTTCGGCGACATCTTCTACAACAACTGCTTCAAGAACGGCGTGCTGCCGATCAAGGTCTCCCCCGAGGATCCTCGAGAAGCTGTTCGACGACGCCGACCGCGGCGCCAACGCGACGCTCAGCATCGACCTCGAGAAGCAGGAGATCCGCGGCCCCGACGGCGGCGTGGTCAAGTTCGACATCGACGCGCACCGCAAGCACTGCCTGCTCAACGGCCTCGACGACATCGGCCTCACCAAGGTCAAGCAGGGCCAGATCGACGGCTATGAGGCGAAGGTCAAGGCCGAGCGCCCCTGGGTGTGAGGCGCCGGCGTATCGCCTAATCTGCCCTCATCGCCTGATCCGCCATCATCCTGAGGAGCTTGTCGTCGCGTTTGCGACGACAAGCGTCTCGAAGGACGAGGGCGGCCCTAGCAGCGGCCTCATCGTTCGATGACGTGCCGCCTGCGGCGGCGTTCCCAATACGAGATGGTCAATCCGGCGAGTTCTTGCCTCTCGCACCGTCCGCCCGCAGACACCGAATATGCGCAAACTTGTCCAAACGCCACGCTGCGGTCCGTGCTAGCTTCGTGGCACGAGGCGGATGGACGAGATGCGCGGACGTTGCGCGGCGCGGCCGAGGCGAGCGGCACACGCCGCACCGGCAAGACGCCCGATCCGTCAAGGCGGGGCCGCCCCAACGTCGCGCATCGCCAGGAGAGGTCCATGAAAATCCTTAGCGCAGCTCGGTTTGAAGCTCGCTCTTTCGCTGCGACAAAAGGTTATGTGAAGCATCCCGGCGCGGCGCTGTCCGCGTTGATCGTCCTGATGGCCATCGTGCTCGCCGGAAACGCTTGGGCCCAACAACCGCGCTGCTCCCAGGGTCAATGCTTCATGTGCAATGGATTGTTGGCTTGCCGGGACGGAACGTGCACCTGCAACGGGGCGCCTGCGCAAAAAGTGGCGGCGCCGAAACCTGCGCGGTCGAAGGCGCAAATCTTTTACGAGTGCGAGATGCCGTGTCAATCGGCATACGTCATGTGCGATCCATCGCCCTATCGGCCGAACGAGGCCAAGTGCAAAGCGGAACACAAGGAATGTGTCAGCCGCTGTATCGCGCGAGACTGACAAGCTGCCGCGATCAAGGTGGGAGAGTAGAAACTCCAAACCCGTCATGCTCAGGTCGGCTGCAGCCGACCTGAGCATTCAATAGTGGCAATCTCGGGTGAGTAAGCCCGAGATCGCATGGGTGATCGGCGTGATTTCCTACGAGCATTGATTCGTGGGAGAAGAAGATGAGCGGCCACAAATTGTATGGCACCTGCCGGAGCACAACCGGATGTCAGCAATGCCCGCATCCGTAAGAATGTTCTTCACCCCCGTCGCCTTTTGCTTTATTGACAAAATACGAGACGGCGAATTGTGCGTGGAGCCGTTACGGCTACGGATTTGCCGGACCGTGCGTCTACTGCAGTTGCAAATAGGCTGCATGGCCTGAGCGACGCAAAAGCGGGCCTTGCAGATTTGTTGTTATTTACAACCAACCCGTCAACGCGGTGCTGGCCAAAGCCAAGCTCGGAGTGTCCTGGGTAAAATGGCAGATTGAACCCAACTGGGATAACAGCTGCAGTTTCAAGGCATTCGCGGTAGCGCGAAGCCCGCATGGAGCCCACGGGTCTTGCCTTCGGCAAGCCCGAGGACAGGCTCCGCGGAATGCGGGGGATCCATTCCCGGATTGCGCTGCGCTCCATCCGGGCTACAGGGCGACCCTCGCAAATCCGCAGAACAAAGCCATTCGGCGAAAAGCGAGCGATATCAGCGGAGTGCCTACCGTGCCGTGTCGATCGCCTCCGCGATCGCCACCGTGCGGCGCGCCATCTCGGCATGCAGGCGCTCGACCATGCGGCCGTCGATCTGCACCACGCCCTTGTCGCGGTTCTCGGGCCGGTCGAACGCCGCGATCGCCTTGCGCGCCTGCGCGACCTCGTCGGGCGAGGGCGAGAACGCCGCGTTGCACGGCTCGATCTGGTTCGGATGGATCAGCGTCTTGCCGTCGAAGCCCATGTCGCGGCCCTGCGCGCATTCGGCCGCGAAGCCCTCGGTGTCGGCGATGTTGTTGTAGACGCCGTCGAGCACGTCGATGCCGTAGGCGTGCGCGGCGAGCACGCACGACATGAGCCACGGCAGCATCGGGGCACGGCCCGGCACCAGGCGGGCGCGCGTCTCCTTGGCGATGTCGTTGGTGCCGATCACGAAGCAGGCGAGGCGGCTCTCGGAATCGTGCGCCTCGGCCGCAAGCTCGCGGATGTTGAAGATCGCGGTCGGCGTCTCGATCATCGCCCACAGCCGCACGCGCCGGTCCGCATGCATGTCGAGCAGCCGCTGCCCGATCATCTCGATCTGGTCGGGCGTCGAGATCTTCGGCACCAGCACGCCATCCGGGCGCGCCGCGACCGCGGCGTCGAGGTCGTCGCCGAACCATGGCGTGTCGGTCGCATTGGTGCGGATGATCACCTCGCGATGGCCGAAGCCGCCCGCCCGCACGGTCTGCACGATCTGGGCGCGCGCCGTCGCCTTGGCGTCGGGCGCGACCGAATCCTCGAGGTCGAGGATCACGCCGTCGGCCGGCAGGGTCTTCGCCTTCTCCAGCGCGCGCGCGTTGGAACCCGGCATGTACAGCATGCTGCGGCGTGGGCGGATGGTCATGGATGGCCCCCTGTTTTCAGCCGGTTACCGTACGAGGCAGCAATCGACGTGCCAACCCGTGCAAACGTTCGATTGCCAACTGCGATCCAGGTGTTATGGGGTGGGCCCCGCCGGCATCCCGAATGTGTGAGGCGTCGTGCCGTTCCCCCGACAATTAATCGCCGGCTACCAGTCGTTCCGCGCCGGCCGGCTGCCGCACGAGCAGGACCGCTATCGCGAGCTCGCCGAGAGCGGCCAGTCACCCGACGTGATGGTGATCGGCTGCTGCGACTCGCGCGTGTCGCCCGAGGTGATCTTCGATGCGCGTCCCGGCGAGCTGTTCGTGGTGCGCAATGTCGCCAACATCGTGCCGCCTTACGCGCCCGACGGACAGGCGCATGGCGTCTCGGCCGCGCTCGAGTTCGGCGTCGCGGCGCTCAAGGTCAAGCACATCGTGGTGCTCGGCCACGCCCAGTGCGGCGGCGTCAAGGCCTTTGCCGAAGACGCCGAGCCGCTCTCGCCCGGCGACTTCATCGGCAAGTGGATGCGCCTGATGGCGCCCGCCATGGACAAGGTCGGCCCGCGCGAGACGCTCACGCGCGGCGAGTTTCTCGCCCGCCTCGAGCAGGCGAACATCGCCAACAGTCTCGACAACCTGATGACCTTCCCGCGCCTGCGCAAGCTCATCGAGCGCGGCAGCGTCGCGATCCACGGCGCCTATTTCGGCGTCGCGACCGGCGAGCTGTGGATTCGCGACGAGGCGAGCGGCGCCTTCGTGCCGGCCGCGCGCGCCGCGCCGCTGTTTTGAGCATGAGCCCACCCTGGCTCGCCGGCCTCGACGGCTGCCGTGCCGGCTGGGTCGCGGCTTTCGTGCGGCCGACGGGCGACGAGGCGCATGTGCGCATCGTGCCGCGCTTCGCCGATGTGCTCGCCGCGCCCGAAGCGCCCGCCATCGTCGCGGTCGACATGCCGATCGGCCTGCCCGACCGCATCGGCCCCGACGGCCGCGGGCCCGAGCGCGCGATCCGGCCGCTGCTCGGCGCGCGCCGGTCCTCGGTGTTTTCGGTTCCGTCTCGCGCCGCCGTGTATGCGGAGCCCGGTCGGTTCAACGATTTGCAAGCAAGATATGCGGCCCACCAACGAGCGTGCAAAGTTGCACTAGCGACTTCGGATCCGCCTAAGCGCATCGCCATTCAGTGCTTTGCGATCTTTGCCAAGATTCGAGAAGTTGATTGCGTGCTCCGAGAGAGACCAGCCTACGTCGAAAGGGTATTCGAAACGCACCCAGAGCTAGCGTTTTGCCGACTCAACGGCGGGCGCACACTGGGCGAGCCAAAGAAGACAAACGCCGGCCTCTCCTTGCGCCGTGACATCTTGCTCTCTGAAGGACTTCCTGAAGCGATCGTGACCGGTGCTCCGCCGCAAGGTGCTGGGGCGGACGATCTACTTGATGCCCTTGCTTGCGCGATGATTGCGCGCCGCCGCTATCACAACAAGACGGAGCCGTTCCCCCGCTCCTTCGGTCACGATTCTTTCGGATTGCCTGTCGCGATCTGGGCGTAAAAGGGAATGCGTCATGCCCGGGACATAGGCGAGCGAAGCGACGCCGTCCTTCGGACGGCTATGCCCGGCCATGACGAGTGGGAAATTCGCTCACTTCAGAAAAATGTAATTCGCCGTATACGGCACGCGCGCCTCGGCGCCTGCATGCGCCTCGTCGCAGCCTTGCGTCGGGGCGAGCCCGCCCTTCGTGTCGATGCGCAGGATACCCTTCGCGTCGGTGAAAACGCCCGAGCCGTCGCGCGACTTCACGTCGAGCAGCAGCCACGCAATCGCGCCCGCGCTGCCCGGCGCGCTCGCCTTCACGGCGCCGACCACCTTGCCGCCGGCGAGCGCCTCCCAGGTCGGGCCGGCATAGTGCTTGCCGATCTGCTTTTTGTTCGCGTCGAACAGCTGCGCCTCGGGCGCCTTGAATACCCAGGTCCAGGCGCCGGTGTTGTTCCTGCCGCAGACGTAGATCTGCACGCCCGTCGCCGACACCCGCAGATAGGGCGTCATGGCGGTCGGCTTGAGCGCCGCCGGCAGATTTGCCGGAAGCGACTGCGCACGCGCGGGCGTGCTCGACGCCATCACGGCGCCGGCCGCGAGGCCGGCAAGAGCGAATGCACGCGTGGAATCCTCCGCGGTCGCGGCGTCACGCCGCCTTCTGCTTGGCGCTGATCAGCTTGCGGTTGATCAGGCACTCGGCGATCTGGATCGCGTTGAGTGCCGCGCCCTTGCGCAGGTTGTCGGACACGCACCAGAACGTGAGGCCGTTCTCGACCGTGGTGTCCTCGCGCACGCGGCTGATGTAGGTCGCGTCCTCGCCGGCGCAGTCGTACGGCGTGATGTAGCCGCCCGGCTCGTGCTTGTCGATCACCAGGCAGCCGGGCGCCTTGCGCCAAATGTCGTGCGCCTCGTCGACCGAGATCGGCTGCTCGAGCTCGACGTTGACGACTTCGGAGTGGCCGACGAACACCGGCACGCGCACGCAGGTCGCCGTGAGCTTGATCTTGGGATCGAGGATCTTCTTGGTCTCGGCCATCATCTTCCACTCTTCCTTGGTGTAGCCGTCCTCCATGAAGACGTTGATCTGCGGAATGAGGTTGAAGGCGATGCGCTTGGGAAACTTCTTGTTCTGGATCTCCTTGACGGTGAACACCGCCTTGGTCTGCTCGAACAGCTCGTCCATCCCTTGCTTGCCGGCGCCCGACACCGACTGGTAGGTCGCGACCACGACGCGCTTGATCGTTGCCCTGTCGTGCAGCGGCTTGAGCGCCACCACGAGCTGGGCGGTCGAGCAGTTCGGATTGGCGATGATGCCGCGCTTGCGGAAGCCGACGACCGCGTCGGCATTGACCTCGGGGACGATCAGCGGAACGTCGGCGTCGTAGCGCCAGCACGAGGAGTTGTCGATCACCACCGCGCCCGCCGCGGCGATCTTCGGCGACCATTCCTTCGACACCGCCGAGCCGGCCGACATCAGGCAGATGTCGGTGTCGGAAAAGTCGTAGTGGTCGAGCGCCTTCACCTTGAGGGTCTTGTCGCCATAGGACGCTTCGACGCCCATGCTCTTGCGCGACGCCAGCGCGACGACCTCATCGGCCGGGAACGCGCGCTCGGCGAGGATATTGAGCATCTCCCGGCCCACACTGCCGGTGGCGCCGACGACCGCGACCTTGAAACCCATGGATGAACTCCGCAGCGGACAGTTGCGGCCCGCTTCTAGGCCGGAAAGGTTGACAATTCAACGCCGCGGGGAGGGCGGGAAGTCATGAAATTATCGGTAGATGCCGATCATTTGGCCGAATGGAAACGCGCCCGCCGCTTACCTCCCGCCCGTTGGCGGGGAGGGTCGGCCGCCGTCGCGCAAGCGACGGCCGGACGGGGTGGGGGGACTACGCTTGCTCGGGGCCTGCCAATGAAAAGAGGCGGTCGCTCAGCATTTGCGGCCGCCCCCCACCCCCGACCCCTCCCCGCCACTCGCTTCGCTCGCGGGGGAGGGGAGCGGAAGCGCCTCAGGAAACCTCACCCCCCATAATTCTTGATCAAATACGCCTTGATCGCCGCCGCATCGGCGTCGCTGATCGGCGCGCCGAAGGCCTTGATCATCTTGGTCACCTCGGCGTCCCAGGTCGCCGCGCTCATGAACGGCGAGTTCATCTGGATGTAGTCGAGGCTGTGGCAGGCCGCGCAGTTGCCTTCGACCTTGTCGCGGCCGGGCGCATTCTTCAGCTCGATCTTGGTCTCGTCCGCAAGCGCCGGCAGCGCGAGCAGAGAGGCGAGGAGGGCAATCGTCAATGGGCGCATGGTGTCCTCCCTCACGTCACGTCCACGGTCACGCTGTGCATGACGTTGTGGTGATAGCCGGCCGGGTTGAAGATCAGCGTCGCGGTCTGGGTCTGGCCGATCGCGTTGGTCGCGCGCGCCATCACGGTGAGCTTGCCGCGCTTCGCCGGCACCGCGAGGCTGAACGGGCGGAACGCGTAGCGGCCGAGATCCTGGCCGAGCGTCGCCTTGAGCCAGTTGTTGCCGCCGTCGGTCGAGACGTCGACGCTGCGGACGCCGTAGCCGCCATCCCACGCGATGCCGCTCACCGTCACACTGCCGGCCTTCACCTTCGCGCCCTCGGTCGGGCCGGTGATCAGCGAGTTGACCACCATCTCGGTGATCGGCGTCGGAGGTCGCGTCCTCCTGGGTGATGAAGCGCGCCACGACCGGGAACTTGCCCACCGGGATGCGGTAGGCGGGCTTCATCCAGAAGCCGCCCTGCGGCTGGGTCAGCGCCTTGATCGAAACGATGTGCTTCATCCAGTAGGTGCCGGTCCAGCCCGGCACGATGATGCGCGCGGGCGCTATTGAGATGCGGGATCGGGCGGCGTTGATCTCGTAGGCGATCAGCGTCGTGTCCT
>CAVPGG010000115.1:0-77101 GCA_963703755.1 uncultured Pseudomonadota bacterium | reverse complement strand
TGTTGGCAGCAAGTCAAGTTGTCCGGTTTTGGTAGCACATCAGTTGTCCGCTTCTTGGTTTGCGCTCGGGCCGGGTTGGAAGCGGTGGACGCTCCGGCCGAGAAGTTGGTTAGGCGGGCAGAGCGTTTGAGCGCTTCTGCTCTTTGATTTGTTTCTTTGTTCGACCCGGGGGCCGTTTCTTCGTCCCGACCCGCACTGGAGACGGGACGCCGCGCGCAGCCGCCGTCAAGGTTGGCCGTCGCTGAGGCAGCGCCGCGTCCTGGGTGGCCAGGCCACGCCTTGACGGCGGCGAGCACGGCGTCACGCTGCTGGTGGTCGGGACGTTGACGAGCTCGGCACCCTGTGCGTCGTAGCGGGCGATGCGACGCGGGCCGTGGAACACGGCGAGCGTCGCATCGGGATATTCGCGCACCTTGACGGTCGCCTTGACGTAGTGCGGGCGCAGCGGGCTTTGCGGCAGCTGCAGCCGGCGGCCCGCGTAGGCGACCGTGTTGTCGCGGGCCACCACGCGCTCCTCCTCGACACACAGGATCTCGGCCAGCATGGCGGGATCGGCGGTCACGAAGGCGCTCTGCGCGATCGCCGGCGGCTTGGCAAAACGCGCATTGTGCGCCGGCAGGTAGACCTCGCGGATGAAGCGATTGGCGGCCGCGATCTCGCTGATGCCGGCGAGGCGCAGCTCCTTGGCGAGCCTGTCCTGCAGCGTGCCGAACATGCGTTCGCTGCGCCCGCGCGCCTCGGGCGAATAGGCCGGAATATGCGCCACACCGAGCCGATCGAGCGCGCGGCCGACCTGGGTGAGGCGCTCCTTGTCGACCGCCTCGCCGGCCTTCGGCGTGAAGAAGTAGTGGCTGCCACGATCCGTATAGAGGCTCGCCGGCAAGCCTTGGGCGGTGAACACCTCCAAAAGCCCGCGAAACGTCGAGACCGTGCCCTCCTCCTCGATCAAAAAGGCCGAGTAGAGCGTGCTCGTCGCATCGTCCATCGTCACCACCAAGTCGAGCGGCGGCTGGCCCGTAAGCCACGCGAAGCGGCTCGCGTCCTGGTGCAACATCATGCCGGCGCATGGCTTGCGCTCGCGCTTGCGCCGGTGTGCCCCACGCCGCCCCGCCCGCTCCACCAGGCCGGCCGTATGCAGCTGCGTCTTCGTCCACGTGTAGCCCCAGCGGAACGCATGGTGGCGCCGCAAATGCTCGTGGAAATGGCTCACGTTCCAACCCGGGTACTCCCCCCGATACAACGCCAGCATCCAATCCCTGGCGTCGGCAGGTACCCGCTTCGGCGACGGCTTGCCGAGCCGGCGGTCGACGCAGTCCGGCCACCCCCTCCTCATCGTAACGGTCGCGATATCGCCGGAACTGCCGCTCCGACATTCCCAGTAGCTCGCCCGCCTCCATCATCGATAGCTCCCCCGCCTCCCAGCGGCTCAACACATCCCGAAATTTCTGCATCCTGCGGTCCTGTAGCCACGCTGCCCGGTTCATCTGCCCTGCTCCCTGCAGGGCCAGAAAACCGGACAACTCGTGTGCTACCTAACCCGGACAACTCGTCTGCTTACGACACTGGCTCGCCCGCAACCTTGACGCATCGGGCCGCGCTCTCTATACGTCCGCGGTCCAATCACACTAGTGCCGCGAAACCGAAGTTCGCACTCAGCAAGCGGCGAACGCGGTTGCGAACTTCGGTTTCAAGAGCGGCACTAGAGATCATAGACTTGCTAGTGTCCTTTTCGATCGCGAAGTTCGCACGGAGATTGGTGTAAGTGCTGCGAACTTCGCGATCGGGACACTAGCGGGTTTCAGCCGTCCCGCGCGTGGGCGCGCGAGACGTTCAAGACGGAAGGTTTTCAGCCATGTCGCGGCGTTGCGAATTGACCGGCAAGGGCGCGCAGGTCGGCCACAAGGTCAGCCACTCGAACATCAAGACCAAGCGGCGCTTCCTCGCCAACCTGGTCAACGTCACCATGATATCCGACGCGCTCGGCCGCTCGGTGAAGCTGCGCATCTCGACCAATGCGCTCAAGACCGTCGACCGCCGCGGCGGCCTCGACGGCTTCCTGCTCAAGGCGAAGGCGGACGAGTTGTCGATCCGCGCGCGCGACATCAAGCGCCAAGTCGAGAAGAAGCTCGCGGCGGGCTGACCGCGCCGTCGCGGCCCGCACCAAACCCGGCGTCGCGCCGCATGCGCAGTAGCCGCTCGACGAGCGCGCGGACGGTCTCCATCGCATACGGCTTGACGACGACGAACGGCGGTTCGCGCGCGATCTCGCGACGGTAGTCCTCCGGCATGCCCGTGAGGACCACGGGCCATGCGCCGCATATCTGCTGCACCTCCTCGGCCGTCTGCACCGGAAAATGATGGTCCTTGAGCGGGTCGCGCGTGCCGGTCGCGATGACGATGTCTGGTCGCGCGGCATGCGCGAGCGCAATCGCCTCCGTTCGCGTGCTCGGAGCGCCGACGACGCGATAGCCAAAATCCGTCAGCATCCGCGAGAGGCCATGCGTCGCCTCGCGGTCCGTGTCGAGAATGAGCACGCCGCCGGCATTGCCGGACGCAGCGATCTTGCGGTCCCTGCGCCGCGCCAGCAGCGCCTGTGCTACCGCCACGACGAGCGCATCCGGGCGGAACGGCTTGTCGACCAGGAAGGTCGGCCCGGATTCGCTGCCCTTCAACAGGCCCTCCGGATAGGCGCTCAGCACCAGCATGGCGGCGCCGCAGACGTTGCCGACCGCGCCGGCGGTCTTCGAGCTGTGGGGCGCCGTCGTCGAGCGTCGTCCCGGTGCCGGTCGCCACCACGACGTTCGGGCCGCATCGCGTGCGCGAGGGCGACCGCCTGCGCATGCGTCCTGGGCGTGCCCACGATGCGGTGACCCGCCGACCGCAATATCTCGGCGACGTCGAACGTCAGCAGGGTTTCGGCATCAAGAACGAGCATCGCGCCGCCGGGTTCGGCGCCGCGCGCGCGGTCATCTTCATCAATCAGCGCGGCAAGGCAGGGCGCGTCGACACCGAGGATGCATGCGGCTTCCGCCAACGAGAATCCCTCGACGGCGACCAGCAAGGATGCCTGCCGGCCGGGCGGCGGCAACGGGCGGTCCAATGCGGCGCCGACCATTTCGCAGCAGGTCGCGAAGGCGCGATGGAGCGCGACGCGTGGCGCCGATCCCCCGCCGTCGAGGCATTGCTCGGCTGCGCACGGGTCGGCGGCAATGGTTTCGAGGAGCGCCGTGACGAGGGCATCGCCGACGAGCCGGCTCGCGGTGAGCATGCGCGCGTAGCGGCGGAGCCGCGGCAGGTGCAGCGCGATCTCCCGGTGATCCGCCATCCGCGCTCCCTCGACGTCGCTTCGGCCCCTGCAACAACGTCGACCGGACCAAACGGTTCGCCGCGCGCGGGAAAAATTATTGCCAGGAAGGCGCCGCCACCGCGATCAGTGCAGCCGCCGCCGCGGCACGCGGCGCGGCTCGGCGGGCTCCTTCTCGTCGAACAGCTCGGCGAGCTTGTCCGTCATGGCGCCGCCGAGTTCTTCCGCATCGACGATGGTGACGGCGCGGCGATAGTAGCGCGTCACGTCGTGGCCGATGCCGATCGCGATCAGCTCGACCGGCGAGCGGGTCTCGATCTCCTCGATCACCCAGCGCAGGTGGCGCTCGAGATAATTCCCGGCGTTGACCGAGAGCGTCGAGTCGTCGACCGGCGCACCGTCGGAGATCATCATCAGGATCTTGCGCTGCTCGGTGCGCGCGAGCAGGCGCTTGTGCGCCCAGTCGAGCGCCTCGCCGTCGATGTTCTCCTTGAGCAGCCCCTCGCGCATCATCAGGCCGAGATTTTTTCGCGCACGCCGCCACGGCGCGTCCGCCGACTTGTAGATGATGTGGCGCAGGTCGTTGAGCCGGCCCGGATTGGGCGGCTTGCCGGCGGCCAGCCAGGACTCGCGCGATTGCCCGCCCTTCCAGGCGCGGGTCGTGAAGCCGAGGATCTCGACCTTGACGCCGCAGCGCTCCAATGTCCTGGCGAGGATGTCCGCACAGGTCGCCGCGACCGTGATCGGCCGGCCGCGCATCGAGCCCGAATTGTCGAGCAGCAAAGTCACCACGGTGTCGCGGAAGCTCGTGTCCTTCTCGTGCTTGAACGAGAGCGGATGCATCGGGTCGATGACGATGCGCGCGAGCCGCGCCGGATCGAGCAGACCCTCCTCGAGGTCGAACTCCCAGGAGCGGTTCTGCTGCGCCATCAGGCGGCGCTGCAGGCGGTTGGCGAGCCGCGCCACGACGCCCTGCAGGTGCGCGAGCTGCTTGTCGAGGTAGCTGCGCAGGCGGTCGAGCTCCTCGGGCTCGCACAGGTCCTCGGCGCCGACGGTCTCGTCGAATTTCGCCGTGAACGGACGATAGTCCGGGCCGCGCGGCTCGTTGTGGCCGCGGTTGCGCGGACGCCAGGGCTCGGCCGCGTTGTCGGCGTCGCCCATCTCCGAGTTGTCCGGCATCTCGGCGGAGGGCGCGTCCATCGCCTCGGAGGCATCCTCGGGCATCTCATCGGTCGAGGCATCGGCCTCTTCCAGGCTCATGCGCTCCATGTCTTCGGAGTTGGAGGCCTCGCCGTCCTGGCCCTCGTCGTCCTTGCGGCCTTCCTCGTTCTGGCTCTCGTCGCTGTCCTCGTCGTCGTCGTCGCGGGAGCGCTCGTCGCCCATGTCGAGGGAGTCGAGGAGGTCGTGCACGGCATCGCCGAAGCCGCGCTGGTTCTCGACCAGTCTCTCCAGCTTGTCGAGCTCGCGGCCGGCGCGGCCCTCGATCCACGGGCGCCACAGGTCGACCAGGCGCTTGGCGGCGGGCGGCGGCGGCAGGCCGGTGAGGCGCTCGCGCACCATCATGGCGACCGCCTCCTCGATCGGCGCGTCGGCGCGGTCGGTGACCTCGTCGAACTTGCCGCGGTGGAACTTGTCGTCGAGCATCGCCGACAGGTTCGACGCGACGCCCTGCATGCGCCGCGCGCCGATCGCCTCGACGCGCGCCTGCTCGACCGCCTCGAACACGGCGCGCGCCTGCTGGCCGCCCGGCATCAGCCGGCGGTGCGTCGAGGGATCATGGCAGGCCATGCGCAGCGCGATCGAGTCGGCATGCCCGCGCACGATCGCGGCGTCGGCGCGGGTGAGCTTGCGCGGCGGCTCGGGCAGGCGCGCCTTGCCGCCCACCATGCCGGGCCGCTCGGCCGCGAACGAGACCTCGAGCTCGGGATGGCGCGCGATGGCGCGCAGGCAACCGGTGACGGCGCGCTTGAACGGCTCGGTCGGCGCTTCCTTGGCGGGCGTCTTGGGCTTCGAGTTGGACGACATTCGGCGCGCTTATGCCCCTCCCACATCCACCTTCGGCTGCCAGCGGTCCTCGGCCGGGCGGGGGTTGGCATCGGCCCAATTCTGGTAGATCAGCGCCATGACGGCGACCACGACGCCGAAGGCCACGCAGCAGACCGCCAGGGCATACGCGGCCACATCGTTCGCGACGGCCTTCATGCCGATGGTCAGCACGGCCGCGCCCGCCGCCACGACTGCCGTCACCACGATGCCGGCGCTCACGAGGAAGATCGCGGGCGGCTCGGCAAAATACCTGCGCAGCCCGATGCCGATCGAAGCGAACCCTGCGAGCGTGATGAAATAGGCGAACGCCTTATAGATGATCGTCGACAGCTCGTAGGAGAAGAGCTTCACCCCGGCGGCCACCAGAACGGTGCCGGCCACCACGAGCGCGGCGCCGCGGCGCCAGCGCGCAAACGGAATGCCCTCGCAGGTCGCCGCCATGCCGAGCACCGCGGCGAACAGCGCCGACCAAGCGCCGAGCTTGGAATCGGACAAGGAGCCAGGCGTCGCGAGCACCAGCGTCACGATCGCGAACAGCCCCATCGCGACGGCGTTCACGCGCTCGTTCGGCGCTTCCGGCTTGAAGGCAACAGGTTGCGTTTCCATGGCGGTTCTCCCTCAGGGGTCGCATGGTCCATCGGCAAGGCGCGCCCCCCGCTCGCTTTGCCAGCCACCCGCAACGCGGACGCACATCGGCGTCCGGCGACGGGCGGGTAATAAGGTCAGCTCAACGCGACGTTCACCGAGCTCTCCGGCAGCTCCTGGCCGAAGCAGCGCTGATAGAACTCGGCGACGATCGGACGCTCCAGCTCGTCGCACTTGTTGAGGAAGGTGAGACGGAACGCGAAGCCGATGTCCTTGAAGATGTCGGCATTCTCGGCCCAGGTGATCACGGTGCGCGGGCTCATCACGGTCGAGAGATCGCCGTTGACGAAGGCGTTGCGCGTCAAGTCGGCGACCCGCACCATCTTGCCGACGATGTCGCGGCCTTCCTCGGTGCGATAGTGCTTCGCCTTGGCGAGCACGATCTCGACCTCGTTGTCGTGCGGCAGATAGTTGAGCGTGGTCACGATCGACCAGCGGTCCATCTGCGCCTGGTTGATCTGCTGGGTGCCGTGATAGAGGCCCGAGGTGTCGCCGAGCCCGACCGTGTTGGCGGTGGCGAACAGGCGGAACGCGGGGTGCGGCTTGATCACCCGGCTCTGGTCGAGCAGCGTGAGACGGCCCGAGGATTCGAGCACGCGCTGGATCACGAACATCACGTCGGGACGCCCGGCGTCGTACTCGTCGAAGCACAGCGCGACATTGTGCTGGTAGGCCCACGGCAAGATGCCGTCGCGGAACTCGGTGACCTGTTGCCCGTCCTTGATGACGATCGCGTCCTTGCCGATCAGGTCGATGCGGCTGATGTGGCTGTCGAGATTGACGCGAACGCACGGCCAGTTCAGCCGCGCCGCCACCTGCTCGATATGGGTCGACTTGCCGGTGCCGTGATAGCCCGTGACGATGACGCGCCGGTTCCGGGCGAAGCCGGCGAGAATGGCGAGCGTGGTGGCACGGTCGAAGCGGTAATCCGCATCGACGTTCGGGCACGTGCTCATCCGCCTCCGAATACGCCGGCACTTCCATATCGCTATCGATTCCAAACACTTGCCGGACGGAAACCTTCATGTCGGGCAGGCCGGCTTGAACTTCGGCAGTCATTGCTCCTCCGTGGCCTCGCAGGTCCGAGGCGCAGAACGGCTCTACTCGTGCGGGTCGGATTTGTCGGCAACCTAGCAGAAAGCCCCAGGCCCGCGGAAGCGGCTGGAACGCGTTTCAGCGCCGCCGGAAACAACTATCTGCGGGGGCACCGCCGGGCGTCCAATCGACAGCATTAATCCAATGCATTTCAAATGGTTATGGTCGCCCGGCGTGCAAGGCGGCGACGCTCGCGCACGCGGCCTTGCAACCTTTGGCCGCGGACGTGCCTCAGCCCCAGACCTCACCGGCGACCTCGGCGATCATGGCGAGCTTCGCCCATTGGGCGTCTTCGGCGAGCACATTGCCCTCCTCGGTCGACGCAAAGCCGCATTGCGGGCTCAGGCACAGCTGGTCGAGGTCGGCATATTTCGCGGCCTCGTCGAGGCGGCGCTTGATGGCGTCCTTGCCCTCGAGCTCGCCCGTCTTGGTGGTGACGATGCCGAGCACCGCGGTCTTGCCCTTGGGCAGGAGCCGCAGCGGCGCGAACGAGCCGGCGCGCTCGCTGTCGAACTCCATGAAGTATCCGTGCACGTTGGCGCGGTGAAACAGCACTTCCTGCACGGCCTCGTAGCCGCCCGAGCCCATATAGGTCGATTTGTAGTTGCCGCGGCACAGATGCATCGTGATGGTCATGTCGGGCGGGATGTCGGCGATCGCGGCGTTGATCAAATCCGCATAGATTTCGCCGAGCTTTTCCGGATCGTCGCCACGCGCCGCGACCTGGGCGCGGTATTTCTCGTCGCACAGCATGGCGATGAACACCTCGTCGAGCTGCAGGTAGCGGCAGCCCGCGTCCGCGAAGGCGCGCACCGCCTTGGCGTAGGCTTTGCCGAGGTCGGCGAAGAATCCGTCGAGGCGGGGATAGACGCTCTCGCTGATCGGGCCGCGGCCGACGCGGCCGTACATCGCGGAGGGCGCCGGGATCGTCATCTTGGGCGTTCGCTTGGTGTGCGCCCGCACGAAACGGAAGTGGTCGATCATGGGATGGCCGCGGAAGTCGAGCTTGCCGGTCACGCGCGCGCCTTCGGCCCGCGTCGTCACGCCCGCGAACGCGATGCCGGAGTCCATGGCGTAGCGATCGACCCCGACGAGGCCCCAGAGGAAATCGAGGTGCCACCACGAGCGGCGGAATTCGCCGTCGGTGATCGCGTCGAGCCCGACCTCTTCCTGGCGCGCGATGATCTTCTCGATCTCGCGGTCCTCGACGGCCTTGAGATCGCCGGCCGTGATCTCGCCCTTGGCGCGCTTCGCCCGCGCGTCCTTGACGGGCGCGCTGCGCAGGAGGCTGCCGACGTGATCGGCGCGGAACGGCGGCTTGGTGCGTTGCATGGGGTTTCCTCAACCGATCACATCATTGTCATTGCGGGGAGGCCGCAGGCCGACGAAGCAAGCTCGATCAGCAGACTCATGCGCCCGTGGATCGGGATTGCTTCGCGGAGTTTATCCTTGGGCTCGCCGAAGGCGAGACCCGAGGGCTCGCAATGACGCGGTGGGATTCAGCAATACCCGACGGACTTGAGATAATTATACGCCTCGATGATCTCGCGCAGCTTGTCCTCGGAGCCGCGGTCGCCGCCGTTGGCGTCGGGATGGTGGCGCTTCACCAGCTCCTTGAAGCGCGCCTTGATCTCCGGGCGCTGAGCATCGGTCTCCAGCCCGAGCGCGTGCAGCGCCTTGCGCTCGGCATTGCGCACCGCTCGGCGCTCGGGCTCCTGGCGTGCCTGCGCGCGGCGCGTCCGGGCGCCCGGCTCGCCGAACATCTCGAACGGATCGTCGGCGCCGTCATAGCCGAAGCGGCGCGAGCGCGGCTTGGCGGCGCGATGGCCGCCGAGCATGCCCATCTTCCAGGTCGGGCGATGGCCGGTCACCGCATCCTTCTGATAGCGTGCGACCGCGTCGTCGCTCATCCCGGCGAAGAAATTGTACGACGCGTTGTACTCGCGCACGTGATCGAGGCAGAAGCGCCAGTACTCGGCCTCGTGGCCGCGGCCTTTGGGCGCCCGATGGGTCGCGCCGTGCGCGCAGCCCGGCCAGTCGCAGGACGGCAGCGAGGTGCGCAGCCGGCGGTCTTCGTCCGGCTTGACGCGAATGCGATCGAACAGGGGCGAGTCGAATTTCATGACCTTACATTATGCGGAGGTCGCAGCTTACTCCGCAAGCTTGACAATTTCTTTTCGCCGGGATTCGGCCGCGGTTCGCAGCGCAAGTCCCGGCGAAGTGGTACCGGTTCGCCGACAAGGACTTGCGCCAATGCGTGAATCCGGCGCACCATTGACGGCGGTGGCCGGCGGTGGCTAAGCCGCCCCCATGCGCGTTGCCGATATCATGACCGAGAAGCTGACCGCGGCCTTCGCGCCCGCCAGCCTGCGGGTGGTCGACGAATCCCACCAGCATGAAGGGCATGCGGGCCACCGCCCGGGCGGGCAGACCCATTACCGCATCTATATCGTGGCGGAAGCCTTCCGGGGGAAGAGCCGGGTCGACCGCCATCGCATGATCAACCAGACGCTGGCGGGCGAGCTCGCGGGCGGCGTGCATGCGCTGGCGATCCACGCCTCGGCGCCCGGCGAGGGCGGCGCCGCCTGAGCGGCCGCCGCAATCTCGTCGCGCGACAATGCCGCAGCCCCGCTGACGTTCCGGCCACGAAGCAAACGCGATAGGCTGCGCGCAGCGCCGCCAACCGCCGACGTCGGCGGACGCGGGCTGGCGGGAGGATCTGGCATGACGCGCCGAGACTGGTTCGCGATCGCAAGTCTCTGTGTGACGCTGGCCGCCTCGGTGGGCGGCGCGCAGGCGCAAGCCGGCAGCTATCCGACCAAGACGGTGACCATCCTCTCGGATGCGGCGGCGGGCTCGACGCCGGATGTCGACGCGCGCTTCATCGCCGAGGGCCTGAGCAAGCTCTGGGGCCAGCAGGTCATCGTCATCGACCGCCCGGGTGCGAGCGGCGGCATCGCGGCGCGCGCCGCCGCCGAGGCGCCGGCCGACGGCTACACACTCTATATGCCGGCGCTCGCGACCTTCATCGCGCAGCCGGGCCAGGTGCCGAACCTGCCGCTGCAGCTGCCGCGCGATTTCACGACAATCGGGTTCACGGCCGAGAACCCGATGTTCATCGCCGTCAATCCCAAGCTTGGCGTGAGCACGCTGCCGGAGTTGATCGCACTCGCCAGGCAGAAGCC
The DNA here is from genome assembly GCA_963703755.1 of uncultured Pseudomonadota bacterium. Lineage (GTDB taxonomy): Bacteria > Pseudomonadota > Alphaproteobacteria > Rhizobiales > Xanthobacteraceae > JAVDCA01. The sequence continues at coordinate 66,826 of CAVPGG010000115.1, read as the reverse complement.
CGGGGAAATCTCCTACGCGACGACCGGCGTCGGCCGGCTCACGCACCTCACCGGCGAGCTCCTGCAGATGCGCGCCGGCATCAAGCTGCTGCTCGTGCCCTACAACGGCGGCCCGGCGCGCGCCGTGAGCGACGTGACGGGCGGACGCGTGTCCTTCATCATCGAGGGCTATTCGGGCATCGCGGCGGCGGCCAAATCCGGCCTGCTCAAGCTTATCGCGGTCGCCTCGGCCGAGCGGCTTCCCGACTTCCCCGACCTGCCGACGGTCGCCGAGACGATCCCCGGATTTTCCGCGACCGGCTGGCAGGTGATGGTCGCGCCGAACGGCACGCCGCAGCCGATCATCGACAAGGTGAGCCGCGACCTCCTCGCGGTCACCAAAGATCCGGGCCTGAAGAAGAGTCTCGGCAGGCTCGGCAGCTACTCGCGCTCGATGGATGCCGCGCAAGCGCTCGCCTTCGTGCACGACCAGCAGGCGACGTGGGCGCCGGTGCTCAAACAGATCGCCGCGAAGGCGAAATGACGGCAGCGCCGGCCTGAACGCCGCGACCCGGACCGAGGCTCGCTGGTGATCGACCGGATCGAGATCATGCAGGCCGACGCGGGCTGGCGGCACGCCGCGCCCCTGATCCGCTCGATTTGGTCGCCCGAGGTGGTCGCCGCCCTCCCGTGGCGCGACGTCACGTGGGGGACGCCCGCTTGGCGCGTGCTTGCCTTCGATGCCGCCAACACGCTGGTCGGCCACACCGGCATTTCGCTGCGCGAGGGGGCGTGGGACAGCCGCCCCGTGCGGATCGGCGGCATCGGCGGTGTCGTCACCCGCGCGGACAGCCGCGGGCGCGGCGTCGCGTCCATGGTGGTGCGCCGCGCGATGCGCGAGCTCGCCGACACGCACCGGCCGGATTTCGGGCTGCTTTTCTGCGAGCCGCGGCTCGCGCCCGTCTACGCCAAGCTCGGCTGGCAGCGGTTCGCCGGCGAGGTTCTCGCCATGCAGCCGCGCGGGCGCGTGCGCTTCGACGTCATGGACCCCTACGTGCTCGACCTTGCGCTCGCGCCGCGCACCGGCACGCTCGACCTGCACGGCCTGCCCTGGTGACGGGACGCGGATCGGAGGTCAGCGCGCCGCGGCGAGCCGCGCCATCGCCTTCGTCACCGGCGTGATGCGCAGCGCGGTCAGGCGATTGCGCTCGCGGCGCAGCACGCGGAAGCGGAAACCGTGGAAGGTGAAGCTCTGGCCGGGGTCGGGGATCAGTCGCGCCTCGTGGATGACGAGGCCCGCGATCGTGGTCGCCTCCTCGTCCGGCAGGTTCCAGTCCATCACCCGGTTGAGATCGCGGATCGGCACCGCGCCGTCGACATTGACCGAGCCGTCCGGCTGCGGGCGCACGCCCGGCACGGCGACGTCGTGCTCGTCGGTGATGTCGCCGACGATCTCCTCGAGAATGTCCTCGAGCGTGACGATGCCCATCATCTCGCCGTACTCGTCGACGACGAGCGCGAACGGCGTCTTGCGCCGGCGGAACGCCTTGAGCTGCTCGCTGAGCGGCCGGATCTCCGGCACGAACCAGGGCGGCCGCGCGATCTTGGCGAGGTCGACCTTTGCGGCGTCGCCGTCGGCCTCGCGCAGCGCGTGCAAGAGATCCTTGGCGTGCAGGATGCCGATGATGTTCTCCGGCGTCTCGCGCCACAGCGGCACGCGGGTTACCGGTGCGGCGAGCACGGCGGCGACCGCCTGCTCGGGCGGCTGGCCGGCATCGACCATGATCACCTCGGTGCGATGGATCATCACATCGCCGACCGCGAGGTCGCGCAGGTCGAGCAGGCCGCCGAGCATGTCGCGGTCGAGCTTCTCGACGCCGCCCTCGCGGTGAAACAGGTCGACGGCGCCGCGCAATTCCTCGTGCGGCGTGAGCATCGGCTTGGTCTCGCCGACCTTGAAGCCGAACGCCGCGAGGATGCGGCACACCACCCAGTAGATCGCGATGAGCACCGGCATGAGCAGGCGCACGACCCAGCGGATCGGGCGGGCCGCCGCGATGGCGAAGCGGTCGGGCGAGTCGATCGCGGCGGTCTTCGGCAGCACCTCGCAGAAGACGACGATCAGGACCGTCATGATGACGGTCGCGGCGAGCACGCCGCCCGAACCGAACCACTTGAGCAGCAGGCCGGTCGCGAGCGTCGAGGCCGCGATGGTGGCGACGTTGTTGCCGACGAGCAGCGCGCCGATCAGCTCCTCGCGCGCCTCCAGCAGCCGGTGGATGATGCCGGCCTTGACGTCGCCGTCCTTGGCGAGCCGCATCATGGTGGCGCGCGACGATGCGGTGAGCGCCGTCTCGCTGCCGGAGAAGAAGCAGGCAGCCAGGAGGCAGAGCGCGACCGCGAGCAGGGTGATCCAGTCGGCGGCGGTCATTGCGCGAGCTTGGCGGCCATGAAGGCGCGCACCTCGCCGGCGTCAACGTCGTGCGCGACGAAGGCCTGGCCGATGCCGCGCGCCAGGATGAACGTCAGCCGCCCGCGCTTCACCTTCTTGTCTTGCGCCATCAGGTCCATCAAACCGTCGACGCCCGGCACGCCGCCGGGCACCTGAGAGATGTGGGTCGGCAGCCCGACCTCGCCAAGGTGGCGCTTGACCCGCTCGGCGTCGGCCGGCGGCAGCAGCCCGCGGCCGGCGGAAAAATCGAACGCGAAGGCCATGCCGAGCGCGATCGCCTCGCCGTGCAGCAGCCGGTCGGAGAAACCCGCGGCCGCCTCGAAGGCGTGACCGAAGGTGTGGCCGAGGTTGAGCAGCGCGCGGTCGCCGGTCTCGCGCTCGTCGCGGGCGACGATATCGGCCTTCATCCGGCAGCTCGTCGCGATCGCGTGCTCGCGCGCCGCCGCGCGGCCGGCGAAGAGATCGTCCGCATTGGCCTCGAGCCAGGCGAAGAAGCCGGCGTCGCCGAGCAGGCCGTACTTCGCGACCTCGGCGTAGCCGGCGCGCAACTGGCGCTCGGGCAGCCGGTCGAGCAGCGTCGTGTCGATGACGACGAGGATCGGCTGGTAGAAGGCGCCGATCAGGTTCTTGCCGTGACGCGAGTTGATGGCCGTCTTGCCGCCGACCGAGGAATCGACCTGGGCGAGCAGCGTGGTCGGCACCTGCACGTAGTCGAGGCCGCGCCGCACCGCGGCGGCGCAGAAGCCGGCGAGGTCGCCGACCACGCCGCCGCCGAGCGCGATGACCACGTCGCCGCGCTCGATGCGCGCCGCGATCAGCGCATCGCACACGCGCTCGAACATCGCGATGCTCTTCGAGCCTTCGCCCGGCGGCACGCTGACATGGGTCGGCACGATCCCGGCGGCCGCGAGCGCGGCCTGCGTCTCGGCGAGCAGAAGGCGCTCGACCGTCGCATCCGTGACGATCGCGGCCTTGGCGCCGGGCTTGAGCGCCGCGACGCGGCTGCCGAGCGAGGCGAGCAGCGCGCGGCCGATGACGATGTCGTAGGAGCGCGCGTCGAGCGCGACGCGCACGGTGACAGGCTCGCTCGCGCGTAGCGGCGCGGTCATGTGGCGGCCTCCGGCATGCCGAGACGCACACTCAACGCCGCCACGATCTCGTCGACGATCGCGTCGTGCGGCACGTCGCGCGACAGCACCGTGAGATCGGCCTCGGCATAGATCGGGTAGCGCTGCGCGATCAACGCCGTGAGCGTCGCGGCCGGATCGTCGGTCTTGAGCAGCGGCCGGTCGCCGCGCCGCTTGATGCGCTTGAGCAGCACCTCGAGCTCCGCCTTGAGCCAGATCGACACGCCCTTGCGGCGGATCGCGGCGCGGGTCTCGGCGTTCATGAAGGCGCCGCCGCCGGTCGCCAGCACCTGCGGGCCCTGGTCGAGCAGGCGCGCGATCACCCGCGCCTCGCCGGCGCGGAAATAGGGCTCGCCGTGACGCTCGAAGATCTCCGCGATGGTCATGCCGGCCGCCTGCTCGATCTCGCCGTCGGCATCGACGAAGGCGATGCCGAGCCGCGTTGCCAGCCGCCGCCCGATCGACGACTTGCCCGATCCCATCATGCCGACGAGCACGACCGCGCGCGGGCCGAGCGCCGCGATCACCGCAGTGTCGTCGGGCCTGGCAAGGGCGGGATCGGGCAGTGCGATGTCCGGCATGGGTTGCGGTCCAGCGGCGGAGGTGTCCCACAAAGAGGCCGGCGAAACAACCGCCGCCACAACGAGATACCGCGCCGAATTCCCTTTACAAAACTTTACCTTGCCGAGAAGCCCCGGCAACGCACGCCGCCTAGCTTGGCGGCCGTGGCGTTCGGCCACGCATTCGCAGGAGATCTTCATGAGCGAGCAAATTGGTTCGATCCCCCCGGTCGCCCGGCGCAGCCGCGCCCGCACCGTCGCGGGAGTCCTGATCGTCGCGCTGGCGGGTGGCCTCGTCGGCGCGTTCGCGACCCAGTCGCTGGGCCAGGGCTTCGGCCCGCCCTGGCATATGACCGTGATGGGACCGGGCGGCTTCCACGGGCCGTTCGGCGGCCCGCCGCTGACGGCCGAGCAGATCGCCGCGCGCGCCGATCACATGGTGCGCCACCTGGCGATCGAGCTCGATGCCAGCGCCGACCAGACCACCAAGCTCGAGGCGATCGTGAAAGGCGCCGTGACCGACCTCGTGCCGATGCGCGAGAAGATCATGGCGGCGCGCCAGCAGGCGCGCGCGCTGCTCACCGGGGCGACCGTCGACCGCGCCGCGATCGAGAAGCTGCGCGCCGAGCAGATCGCCAACCTCGACGCCGTGACCAAGCGCATCACCCAGGCGCTCGGCGACGCCGCGGACGTGCTCACCCCCGAGCAGCGGCGCAAGATCGGCGACATGCTGCCGCCGCCCGGCGAGCGCGGCGGCGGCGACTGGCGCATGTGGCATCGCGGATAAGGCGCGCTATTGTTGGGAGTGATGCCGCGCATCCTGCTGATCGAAGACGACCCGCGTCTCGCCGAGATGGTGGCACGCTATCTCGGCGAGGCCGGCTTTTCGGTCACGCATGCGCCGGCTGGCAAGCGCGGCATCGCGCTCGCGACCCGCGAGGCGTTCGACGCGCTGATCCTCGACCTGATGCTGCCCGACATGGACGGGCTCGACGTGTGCCGCGAGATCCGCGCGCGCGCCGACACGCCGATCCTGATGCTCACCGCGCGCGGCGACGCCATGGACCGGGTGGTCGGCCTGGAAATGGGCGCCGACGACTACCTGCCCAAGCCGTTCGAGCCGCGCGAGCTGTTGGCGCGGCTCAAGGCGATCCTGCGCCGGCGCGGCGCCGAGAGCAGCGCCGACGTTCTCCGCTTCGGCCGCCTACAGATCGATCCGGCCGCGCTCGAGGTGCGGCTCGACGGCGAGCCGCGCATGCTCACGAGCCACCAGTTCGCGCTGCTGCTCGTGCTCGCGCGCCACGCCGGCCGCGTGATGTCGCGCGACGCGATCATGGACCAGCTCAAGCACGAGAAGCTCGAAGCCTTCGACCGCTCGATCGACGTGCACATCTCGCGCATCCGCGCCGCGATCGAGGACAATCCGAAGAAGCCGCGCCGGGTGATCACCGTGCGCGGCGCCGGCTACGTCTTAGCCAAGGCGCAGGATTGAGGGCGGGGCGACGAGCAGCGGATGAAGCGCCTCTACCAGAAGATCTATCTCACCATCATCGGCAGCCTGCTGCTGGTGGTGCTGGTCGCGGGCGGCGTGTGGCGGCTCGGCGGCGACCGCATGCCGGTGGCCCAGGCGTTCGAGATGGCGGGCGAGCTCGCGGCCGCGGCGCTGCCGCCGGCGGATGCGCCGCGCGCCGAGCAACAGCAGGCGATCGAGCAGCTCGGGCGCAAGCTGCGCATCGATCTTGCGCTGTTCGACGGGCTCGGCCGGCCGATCGCATCCTTCGGCCGGCCGCTGCCGCCGCCGCCCGAGTGGCTCGCGACCGGGGGCTGGCTGCACGGCCGGCTCGGCCCGGCGTGGAGCTTCCACCTGCCCGACGGCCGCTGGATCGTCGCGCGCGCGCCGATGCGGCACAGCAATCCCGCGGTCGGGCTCGTGCTGTTTCTCGGCGGCATCGCGCTCGCGGTCGCGATCGGCGCCTATCCGGTGGTGCGCGGGCTCACGCGCCGCCTCGAGCGGCTGCAGACCGGCGTCGAGACGCTCGGCGCCGGCCGGCTCTCGGCGCGCGTCGAGGTCGAGGGCCGCGACGAGGTCGCGCGGCTGGCGGCAAGCTTCAACCGCGCGGCGGCGCGCATCGAGGAGCTGGTCGGCGCGCATCGCCTGCTGCTCGCCAATGCGTCGCATGAGCTGCGCACGCCGCTGTCGCGGCTGCGCCTCGGCATCGAGCTCTACGAGCAGCGCCAGGACCCGAAGCTCAAGGCCGATCTCGCCCGCGACATCGCCGAGCTCGATCTCCTGATCGACGAGATCCTGCTGGCGAGCCGGCTCGACGCCGCGCCGGCGCTGCAGACCGAGCCACTCGACCTCCTCGGGCTCACGGCGGAGGAATGCGCGCGTTACGAGGACTGCGCGCTCACCGGCGCTCCCGTGACGGTGCGCGGCGATGCGCGCCTGCTGCGCCGGCTCGTGCGCAACCTGCTCGACAATGCGCAGCTGCACGGCGCGCCGCCGGTCGCCGTCACGGTCGCGCGCCGCAACGCGCAGGCTGTGATCGAGGTGGCGGACGGCGGCGCCGGCATTCCGCAATCCGAGCGCGACCAGGTGTTCGCGCCGTTCCACCGCGTCGGCGGCGCGAGCAAAGGCGCCGGCCTCGGCCTGGCGCTGGTGCGGCAGATCGCACGGCTGCACGGCGGCGACGCCACGGTCGCGCCGCGCCCCGGCCAGCCGAGCTGCCTGCGCGTCACCTTGCCGGCCGCTTGACGGGTCGTGGCAGCGCCTTAGAAGTGCCGTACCGCCTTGCGAATCGGAGTTGCCGCGGAGCGTTGCATAAATGCCGAGCCTGCTGCGATTTATCACGGTGATCGGGATCATCTTCGGCATCTGCTACGGCGTGCTGTGGTCGCTCGCGACCTTCGTCCATCCCAAGCAACGCGAGATCACCGTGACGGTCCCGCCCGAAAAATTCGTCAAGCAGCCGCATTGAGGCGGGCCGCGATGGCGCGCCGAGCGAAGCAGCAGAACGCGAAGCAGCCCGCCGGCAAGGCGGCGAAGGCATCGGCGCAGCGCCTGGCCGGATTGTTCCTCGACATGCTGGCGGCCGAGCGCGGCGCCGGGACGAACACGCTCGAAGCCTACGGGCGCGACCTCGACGATCTCGCCCAGCATCTCGCCGCCGCCGGCAGCACGGTGGCGGCCGCGACCACGGACGAGCTGCGCGACTATCTGGCGGCGCTGGCGCAGCGCGGCTTCAAGGCGTCATCGGTCGCGCGCCGGCTGTCGGCGGTGCGCCAGCTCTACCGTTTCCTCTATACGGAAGGACATCGGCGCGACGACCCGGCGGCGGTCATCGAGGGGCCGAAGCGCGGGCGCACGCTGCCGAAGGTGCTCTCGATCGCCGAGGTCGACCGCCTGCTCGCGTCCGCGCACGCGGGCGCGGCCGACGCGACACGCTCCGCCGCCGAGCGGCTGCGCTGGCTGCGCCTCGCCTGCCTGCTCGAGGTGCTCTACGCCACCGGTCTGCGCGTCTCCGAGCTGATCGCGCTGCCGGCCGCGGCGGCGCGGCGCGACGAGCGCATGCTGGTGGTGCGCGGCAAGGGCGGCAAGGAACGGCTGGTGCCGCTCAACGAGGCGGCGAAGCGGGCGATGCGCGACTATCTGGCGCGCGTGGCCGAAGGCGAGCGCGATGCCGGATCGAAATGGCTGTTTCCCTCCTTCGGCGAAAGCGGCCACCTCACCCGCCAGCACGCCGCGCGCGAGCTCAAGGCGCTTGCCGGCGCGGCCGGCATCGCGACCGCGCGGGTCAGTCCGCACGTGCTGCGCCACGCCTTCGCGAGCCACCTGCTGCAGAACGGCGCGGACCTGCGCGTGGTGCAGACCCTGCTTGGCCACGCCGACATCTCGACCACGCAGATCTACACGCACGTGCTCGACGAGCGGCTCAAGAGCCTGGTGCGCGATCTGCATCCGCTGGCGGAGAAGCCGTAGCGCCCCCATTGCTTGACTTGGCCCCCTGCACGGGCTTGTTTCGCCCGATCGCGGGGCACCGCTTCGAGGCCTGATGCGCAGCTATCTCGATTTCGAAAAGCCGGTCGCCGAGCTGGAGGCAAGGGTCGACGAGCTGCGCGCCCTCGCCGAGACCGGCGACTCGGCCGCGATCAGCGAGGAGATCGGCCGGCTCGAGGCGAAAGCGTCCGCCGAGCTCGCCGAGCTCTATGCCGAGCTCACGCCGTGGCAGAAGACGCAGGTCGCGCGCCATCCGCAGCGCCCGCATTGCCTCGACTACATCGGCGGGCTGGTGACCGAGTTCGTGCCGTTCGCGGGCGACCGCAAGTTCGGTGACGACGAGGCGATCGTCGGCGGCTTCGGCCGCTTCCGCGGCGAGAGCGTGTGCGTGATCGGGCACGAGCGCGGCTCGACCACGGAGAGCCGGCTCAAGCACAATTTCGGCATGGCCAAGCCGGAGGGCTACCGCAAGGCGGTGCGGCTGATGGAGATGGCCGACCGCTTCGACATCCCGGTGCTCGCGCTGGTCGACACCGCGGGCGCCTATCCGGGCATCGGCGCCGAGGAGCGCGGCCAGGCCGAGGCGATCGCGCGCTCGACCGATGCGTGTCTCTCGCTCGGCGTGCCCAACATCGCCGTGATCCTCGGCGAAGGCGGCTCGGGCGGCGCCATCGCGATCGCGACCGCCAACCGCGTGCTGATGCTGCGAGCACGCGATCTACAGCGTGATTTCGCCGGAAGGCGCCGCCTCGATCCTGTGGCGCGATACCTCCAAGGCGCAGGACGCGGCCACCAATATGAAGATCACGGCGGACGACCTCACCCGCTTCGGGGTGATCGACGCGATCGTGCCGGAACCGGTTGGCGGCGCTCATCGCGATCCGCCCGCAGCGATCGCGGCGACCGGCGACGCCATCGCGGCGGCGCTCGGCGAGCTCGCCGGCCTCGACCGCGAGACGGTGCGGCGGCAGCGGCGGGAGAAATTCCTCGCCATCGGCCGTTCGATGATGTGATACAAGACGTTACTGAGCTTTTCTGCCGAACTTCAGCGTATTCGGCCGCGTATTGCCACAATTGTTTCGAATATTTCTATGTATAGATTGGCCGCTTACAGTGGAGCGATATTTTACCGACGCCAGGAACAACTCGGGGGATCAGTTTACCAATTGTTCACCAACCCCGTGCTGAAACGGCAGTCTGGAGAACTTCGCCTTGCTTAGACCACATCTTAAGGATAACGATCCTTGAACGTAGGTACGCTGAGCGCCACCGCAGGGGGAGTATTGCGTTGAAGCGCGACCCAGCTCGGGCCCGCACGCTATTGGCGTCGGCCGCGCTTGCATGCGCGGTCGCGCTGGCCGGCTGCGAGACCGACGGCACATCCTCGATGATTCCGGCGCGCGCGATGGCGCCGCTCTCCGACGAGATGGTCGCGCAGCTCGCGCAGAAGAGCATGCCGAAGGAGAGCCCGATCCTCGTCCGCATCTTCAAGGAAGAGGCGGAGATGGAGGTGTGGAAGCAGGACACCTCCGGGCAATACGCACTGCTCAAGACCTATCCGATCTGCCGCTGGTCGGGCGCGCTCGGGCCGAAGATCCGGGAAGGCGACCGCCAGGCGCCCGAGGGCTTCTACCCGATCAAGCCCGGGCAGATGAATCCGAACTCCAACTACTATCTCTCGTTCGACACCGGTTTCCCCAATGCCTATGACCGCGCCAACGAGCGCACCGGCGCCTTCCTGATGGTGCATGGCGACTGCTCCTCGGCCGGCTGCTACGCGATGACGGACGAGCAGATGGGCGAGATCTACGCGCTTGGCCGCGAGGCGTTCCTCGGCGGGCAGAAGGAATTCCAGATCCAGGCCTATCCGTTCCGCATGACGGCGCTCAACATGGCGCGCCATCGCAACAACCCGGCGATGCCGTTCTGGCGCATGATCAAGCAAGGCAACGACATCTTCGAGGTGACGCACCAGGAGCCGAAGGTCGACGTTTGCGGCAAGCACTACGTGTTCAATGCCGAGACCAAAGGTCATTTCGACCCGCGCCACCCCTGCCCGGCCTATCGCGTGCCGGAGGAGATCGCCTCGGCGGTCGCCGCCAAGCAGCAGAAGGATGACCGCGAGTTCGCCGCGCTGGTCGCCCGCAACACGCCGACCGTCGCGATCAAGACCGGCATCGACGGCGGCATGAACCACCTCTTCCTCGCCAAGCTGCGCGCGGACGAGAACCGGCTCAACGCCATGAGCCCGATCATCTCGTTCGGGCCGGGCCAGCACGTGCCGGCGATGGGCAACAACGTCAATCCGCCGCGCGCGCCGGACGCCGACACCACGACCGCCTCGGTCGCGCCGCCGCCGCCGCCCCCCCGCGTCGCCTCGGCCGACACCGGGCAATCGCATTCGATGGTGAGCGGCCTGTTCAATACGAGCAGCTGGTTCGGCGGGCACGACGATCCGCCGCCGGCACTCGCGCAGCCAGCGCCGCTGCCCAAGCCGCGGCCGACCGCCGTGGCCAAAGCCGAGCCCGCGCGCCACCCGCAGCACGCGCCGCCGCGTCCGCAGGTCGCCGAGCGCAAGACCGCGCCGCCGCCGCAAGCGCCGGCCCAGCCGGCGGCGCCGAGCGTTGCGACCGCGCCCGCCCCGGCACCCCCCAGCCTGATCGCCGGCGCGGCGCCGGTCGTCTCCGCGTCGAGCTTCGAGAGCCGCTGGGGCGGACTGCACTAAGCACGAATAGCGAGTTGCGAATAGCAAATGGGGACGCCGCCCTATTCGCTATTCCTATTCGCCATTCGCTGCGTCTTAGCCGAACCGCCCGTGGCAGTGCTTGTACTTCTTGCCTGAGCCGCACGGGCAGTTCTCGTTGCGGCCGACCTTGCCCCAGCTCGCCGGATTGTTCGCATCGCGCCTCGCCGCCGCGGCGGCGGCCCCGGCCGCCGCGCCCGTGATGCCGGCGCGCGCGAGCGTTTCGCCGCCCGCCATGGCGAGCGCCAACTCGTCCTCGCCGGTCGAGGGATCGGCGTGGTGGGCCTGCATCGGCGGCAGGCTCGGCGGCGCCTGCTCCTCGGGCGGCGCCTGCACGATCTCGACGCGCATCAGCTGCGCCGTGACCCCCTCGCGCAGGTTGCGCATCATCTCCTCGAACAGCGTGAAGGCTTCCGACTTGTACTCGTTGAGCGGATCGCGCTGGCCGTAGCCGCGCAGCCCGATCACGTTGCGCAGGTGGTCGAGCATCAGCAGATGCTCGCGCCAGAGATGATCGAGCGTCTGCAGCAGGATCGACTTCTCGACGTAGCGCAGGACGTCCGGGCCCCACTGGGCAACCTTGGCGGCCATGTGCTCGTCGGCCTTGCGCTCGACCCGGGTGGTCAGCTCCTCGTCCGCGATGCCCTCCTCCTTCGCCCACGCGTCGACCGGCAGGTCGAGGCCGAGCACGCGGTTGAGCTCCTCCTTGAGCCCCGCCACGTCCCACTGTTCCGGGTAGGCGTTCTCGGGGACATGCTTGGCGACGAGCGTATCGACCACGTCGTGCCGCATGTCGGCGACGGTCTCGGCTACCGTCTCGTCCTGCATGAGGTCGACGCGCTGCTCGAAGATGACCTTGCGCTGGTCGTTCATCACGTTGTCGAACTTGAGCAGGTTCTTGCGGATGTCGAAGTTGCGCGCCTCGACCTTCTGCTGCGCCTTCTCCAGCGCCTTGTTGATCCACGGATGGATGATCGCCTCGTTCTCCTTCAGCCCGAGCTTCTGCAGCATGCCGTCGAGCTTGTTCGACCCGAAGATGCGCATCAGGTCGTCTTCGAGCGAGAGGAAGAACTTCGAGCGGCCCGGGTCGCCCTGGCGGCCGGAGCGGCCGCGCAGCTGGTTGTCGATGCGCCGCAACTCGTGGCGCTCGGTGCCGACGATGTAGAGACCGCCCGGCCGCATCAGCGTCTTCGCCGGCTTGTTGCCCTTGGCCGGCTCGATCTCGATCGTCTCCTCGGCCTTGAGCACGATCTCCCTGAAGCGCTCGACCTCGGCGCGGATCTCGGCGACCTTCTTCGCCTTCTCGGCTGAGTCCGCGATGCTGGCGGTCTCCTGCACGACGCGCATCTCGACGTTGCCGCCGAGCTTGATGTCGGTGCCGCGGCCCGCCATGTTGGTCGCGATCGTGATCGCGCCCGGCACACCGGCCTCAGCGATGATGTAGGCTTCCTGCTCGTGGAAGCGCGCATTGAGCACGGCGAACTGCTTGCCCGGCTTTCCGGAGCGCGCGGCCGCGTAGAGCTTCTCCAGCGCGTCGGGCTGGGTGAAGTCGATCTGCTTGAAGCCGTTCTTGAGCAGGATGCCGGCGAGCAATTCCGACTTCTCGATCGACGCGGTGCCGACCAGCACCGGCTGGAAGCGCTGGTTGGCGCGATCGATCTCGGCCAGCACGGCGCGGTATTTCTCCTCGGCCGTGCGATAGACCTCATCGTCGTCGTCGAGACGGGCGAGCGGCATGTTGGTCGGCACTTCGAGGACTTCGAGATTGTAGATGTCCATGAACTCGTCGGCCTCGGTCGCGGCCGTGCCGGTCATGCCGGCGAGCTTCTCGTACATGCGGAAGTAGTTCTGGAACGTGATCGAGGCGAGCGTCTGGTTCTCGGGCTGGATCGGCTGGTGCTCCTTCGCCTCGAGCGCCTGGTGCAGACCGTCCGAGTAGCGGCGTCCCGGCATCATGCGGCCGGTGAACTCGTCGATGATGACGACCTCGCCGTTGCGCACGATGTAGTCCTTGTCGCGCGTGAACAGCTTGTGGGCGCGCAGCGCCTGGTTGACGTGGTGCACGGTCGAGACGTTCTCGATGTCGTAAAGCGTATCGCCCTTGAGCAGCCCTGCGTCGCGCAACCGCTGCTCCATCTTCTCCATGCCGGCTTCGGTCAGCGTCGCGGTGCGCTGCTTCTCGTCGACCTCGCAGTCGGCCTTGTCGAGCTGCGGGATGTAGGTGTCGATGGTGTTGTAGAAATCGGAGCGGTCGTCGAGCGGGCCTGAGATGATCAGCGGCGTGCGCGCCTCGTCGACCAGGATCGAGTCGACCTCGTCCACGATCGCGTAGATGTGCCCGCGCTGGACCATGTCCTCCAGCCGGTACTTCATGTTGTCGCGCAGATAGTCGAAGCCGAGCTCGTTGTTGGTGCCGTAAGTGATGTCACAGTCGTAGGCCTTCTTGCGCTGCTCGTCGTCGAGCCCATGCACGATCACGCCGACGGAGAGCCCGAGGAACTTGTAGATTTGCCCCATCCACTCGGCGTCGCGCCGGGCGAGGTAGTCGTTGACGGTGACGACATGCACGCCGCGGCCCGTGATCGCGTTGAGGTAGACCGGGAGCGTCGCGACCAGCGTCTTGCCTTCGCCGGTCTTCATCTCGGCGATGCAGCCTTCGTGCAGGATCATCCCGCCGATGAGCTGGACGTCGAAGTGGCGCTGGCCGAGCGTGCGCTTGGCCGCCTCGCGCACGGTCGCGAAGGCCGGCACCAGGAGATCGTCGAGATCGGTGCCGTCGGCGATCTGCTTCTTGAACTCGTCGGTACGCGCGCGCAGCGCCTCGTCGGAGAGCTTGGCGATCTCGTCCTCGAACGCGTTGATCTCGTCGACGCGCGGCTGGTAGCTGCGGATGCGACGGTCGTTCGCGGAGCCAAACAGCCTTCGGGCAACGGCGCCAAACATGCCGGATCCTCTATCTTCCGCCGATGGGTTGCTTTCGCCGGCTGGGCGGCCGGCACGCGCCCCGACGCGATGGCATCGGTCGCTTTCTGGGCAAGGTCAAGGCGCGATGGCCTCACGGGAAACCGGCGAGTTTGCCGAGAGATAGGAGGGGGTCGGAAGCTTGTCAATTGGCCGGCGGGCGCCGTCACGGCGCGGCAACAAAGCGGCAGAGGTTGTGCGCCATTTCGCACCGTCCCATTCGCGCCCGGTTGGAAATTAATCGGGATATACCGTTGCGATTTACGGTCGATTGCGCGAGTGTCCGCCGCGAATGCTGGACCGGCGGCGACCGCCCGCCCTGACGTGCCTCAAGGATATCTCCATGACTAGATTGTCTGTTTCGCCCCTTTCGGCGCCGCGCCGGCTGGCGCTGGTCGCCGCCGGGGCAGCCGCGCTGCTCGCCGCCGCGACGTTCGCGGTGTTCGCCCAGGCGGCCGAAGACCCGGTCATCGCCAAGGTCAACGGCATCGAGATCCACCAGAGCGATCTCACGCTCGCCGAGGAGGACGTGGGGCAGAATCTCCCGCAAGGCAACGAGGCCGCCAAGCGCGAGTATCTGGTGAACTATCTCACCGACATGATCCTGCTCGCGCAGGCGGCCGAGGAGAAGCGGCTGCAGGACGACCCCGACTTCAAGCGGCATGTCGCCTTCGCGCGCAACAAGGTGCTGATGGAGACCCTGCTGCAGAACGAGGGCCGCAATGCGGTCAACGACAAGGCGCTGCACGCGGTCTATGACGAAGCCGTCAAGCAGATGGGCAACGAGGAAGAGGTGCACGCGCGCCATATTCTGTTCCGCGTCGCCAACCCGAACGACGAGAAGGAGAGCAAGGCGGCTGAGGAGAAGGCGAAGGCGGTGATTGCGCGGCTCGCCAAGGGCGAGGACTTCGCCAAGATCGCCAACGAGCTCACCGAGGATCCCTCGGGCCGCAAGGACGGCGGCGATCTCGGCTATTTCACCAAGGACCAGATGGTGCCGGAATTCGCGGCGATCGCCTTCGCGCTCGACAAGGGCAAGTACTCCGCGCAGCCGGTGCGCACCCAGTTCGGCTGGCACGTCGTCAAGGTCGAGGACAAGCGCAAGAAGCCGGCGCCCGAGTTCGACAAGGTCAAGAACCAGCTCCAGAGCTATGTCGAGCGCAAGGCGCAGGTCGACCTCGTCACCAAGCTGCGCGCCGCGGCGAAGATCGAGCGGCTCGACAAGCCGGCGCAGCCTGCGCCGGTGCCTGCTCCCGCACCCGCGCCGGCGCCGCAGACCGCCCCGCAGGTGGTGCCGAAGTAGCCCGCGCGGAACGCTTCATTCCAAGCCGCATGATTCCAAGCCATATGGCCGGGGCAAATCCCGGCCATGAACTTTTTTCATCGCGGCGCTCGCGCCGGCCGCTTGTCGGAGCGCGGCTTTTTTGGCTTATGGCTAGTGCCGCCGATTTGACGTTCCTGCACCGCCCGCAGCAACCTCATTCAGGAACGTCAAATCGATAAGCGGCACTAGAATCACATACTTGCTAGTGCCCCTTTTGCTTCCGAAATTCGTGTCAGCGTTTGCTGCGACCTACCACGAACTTCGGAAGCGGGGCACTAGCCGCACGCGTGACCGCGCCCGCGTCACGCCTCCGGGGATGAAGCTTCGCCATGGCCGCCACCGTCTCGCCGCTCGCTCCTGCGCGCTTTCCCGACATGCCGGCGGTCGCCGGCGTGCGCCTCGCCACCGCGGCGGCTGGCATCCGTTATGCGGGCCGCACCGACGTGCTGCTGACGCTGCTCGATCCCGGCACGGCGGTCGCGGGCGTGCTCACCCGATCGAAGTGCCCCTCCGCGCCGGTCGACTGGTGCCGCGCGCGGCTCAAGGCCGGCAAGGCGCGCGCCCTCGTGGTCAATTCGGGCAACGCAAACGCATTCACGGGCCGCAACGGCCGCGAGGCGGCGAAACTCACCGCCGACATTGCCGCGAAGGCGATCGGCTGCAAGCCCGGCGACATCTTCCTCGCCTCGACCGGCGTGATCGGCGAGCCGCTCAAGGCCGCGGCCTTCGACGGCGTGATGGACGGCTTGGTCGCGGACGCGCTGCCCGGCCGCTGGCAGGACGCGGCGCGCGCCATCATGACGACCGACACGTTCCCCAAGGGCGCGACCGCGACGGCGCGCCTCGGCAAGGCCGAGGTGACGATCTGCGGCATCGCCAAGGGCGCCGGCATGATCGCGCCCGACATGGCGACCATGCTGTCGTTCGTGTTCACCGACGCGCCGATCGCGCCCGCCATCCTGCAGTCGCTGCTCGCGCGCGGCGTGACCGATACGTTCAATGCGGTGACGATCGACGGCGATACCTCGACCTCGGACACGCTGCTCGCCTTTGCGACCGGTGCGGCGGCCGCGCGCGGCGCGCCGCGCATCGCACGCACCTCCGACCCACGCCTCGCCCCCTTCCGCGCCGCTTTCGAGCGCGTGCTTGCCGATCTCGCCGAGCAGGTGGCGCGCGACGGCGAGGGCGCCCGCAAGCTGGTCGAGATCACGGTCGAGGGCGCCACCTCGAAGACCTCGGCGCGGCGCATCGCCATGTCGATCGCCAACTCGCCGCTGGTGAAGACCGCGATCGCGGGCGAGGACGCCAACTGGGGCCGCGTCGTGATGGCGGTCGGCAAGGCGGGCGAGCCGGCCGACCGCGACCGCCTGTCGATCTGGTTCAACGGCATCCGCGTGGCCCACCGCGGCCTGCGCGATCCCGCCTATGACGAGGCGAAGGTCTCGGCCGCCATGAAGCAGCCGGTGATCGCGCTCAAGGTTGCGCTCGGACTCGGCCGCAGCCGCGACCGGGTGCTCACCTGCGATCTCACCAAGGAATATGTCGCGATCAACGGCGACTACCGCTCCTGATACCGCAACGGCAATTGCGGCAGCCGCGCAAGCGGACGTTAACCGTCGCGGGACAATCGCCGGGGCGATGTTGGAAGGTCTTTAACCACAAGTCTTTAGCGTGGAGCCCGAAGGGTCGTAAGCGTGAAGCTTCTGGTTGTCGTCGCCTGCGCCCTCGTCGATGCTGACGGACGCGTTCTCATCGCCGAACGCCCTGCCGGCCGATCGATGGCGGGCTTATGGGAATTTCCGGGCGGCAAGGTCGAGGCAGGCGAACGGCCGGAAGAGACGCTCATTCGCGAGCTGAAGGAGGAACTGGGCATCGTCGTGAAGGAGGCTTGCCTCGCGCCACTCACCTTCGCGAGCCATACCTACGCTGACTTCCACCTCCTGATGCCGCTCTACGTGTGCCGGCGCTGGGAGGGAATCGCGGCGGCACAGGAAGGCCAACGGCTCGCCTGGGTGCGGCCCAACCGGCTCAACGAATACCCGATGCCGCCGGCCGATCTGCCGCTGATCTCGCACCTGACGACCTTGCTCTAGCCTTTGGCAGTGTGACTGACCGAGTACAGGACCAGACCATGACCCGCTTCGCGCTTCTCCGCACCGCGCTTTTCCGCCTCGGCCGCTTCGCGGCCGACGAGCGCGGCGCGACCGCGATCGAATACGGGCTGATGGTGGCGCTGATCGGCATCGCGATCCTGGCGACGGTGTTCTCGATGGGCCAAGGCATCAAGAACACGCTCTACGGCCAGATCGTCAACGCGCTTTCCTCGATGATGTAGCGCACGGCCGGCAACGACAGCCGCCCGCCGCCCCGTTCCCAGACAATATGCCGTGGTGGTAGCCTTCCGGTTGAACTCCCGCCAAGGGAGCGATCGACAGGGAGGACGGCGATGCGACGACTGATCCCGGCTTTATGCCTGATGACGAGCCTCGCGGCCGGCGGCGCCTGGGCGCAGCCTTTCACGCCCAACGACATGGGCGTCACCATGGGTCACTGGCACCTCAACTCGCGCGACATCGAGGCGAGCAAGAAGATCTTCGTCGCCCTCGGCGGCACGCCGGCCAAGGCGGGCGATTTCGAGACCGTGCGGTTTCCCGGCGTGAACGTCTATCTCAACCTGCGGCCCGGGACGCCGGCCGCGACCGGCGGCACCATCGGGACGGTGATCAACCATGTCGGCTTCCTCGTGCCGAACGTCCAGGAGGCGGTCGCCAAGCTCAGGAGCCTGAACGTGACGATTGCCACCGGGCCCAACGGGATCGATGGCCGGCTCGATCAAGCCTTCGTCACCACCGCGGACGGACTCAAGCTCGAATTCCTCGAGGACAAGAACCAGAAGGTTCCGATCCGCCATCATCACGTGCATTTCTACGTGGCCGAGTCCGCGGTCCCCGAGATGCAGGCTTGGTACGCCAAGGTGTTCGGCGCCAAGCCCGGCATGCGCGGCAGGTTCCAGGCGGCCGACGTGCCGGGCGCCAACCTGACCTTCACCAAGAGCGACCAGCCGACCGTCACCACCAAGGGACACGTGCTCGACCACATCGGCTTCGACGTGACGGATATGGACGCGTTTCTCAAGAAGGCCGCGGCGGCGGGCGTGAAGCCCGTGGTCGCGCCGACCAAGAACCCGGCGAGCGGCGTCTGGCTCGCCTTCATCCAGGATCCGTGGGGCACCTATATCGAGCTCAACCAGCGGCCGAACCAGAGCTATCTCAACCAGATGTAGACGGCGCTGTCGCCCGACCCGTCATGGCCGGGCATAGCCGTTCGAAGAACGGCGTCGCTTCGCTCGCCTATGTCCCGGCCATCCACGCCTTTGCGGCATGCAAGAAAGACGTGGATGCCCGCGACAAGCGCGGGCATGATGGGGAAATAATTCATGCTCTGGCCGCCGGCGCGTCATCGCTCCGGCGGCTCGCCGGCGGACAGCTCGCGCGTGCCGAGCGCATCGGCGAGCCGCCGCTGTGCCGAGCCGGGCTTGAGCGGCTGCGGCTGGCTCGCGTGCGGCGCCCAGCCGGACAGCCACACGACGTCGAAGCTCGCGCGCACGCGCCCGTCCGCATCGGCGAAGCGCGCCGCATAGACCTCGGCCATGCGCAGGAACGTCGCGCGCCGCAGCGGCGCGCGACGCCGTTCGGCGAGCGCATTGGTTGCGCCCATGCGCCGCAGGTCGCGCATGAGATCGAAGGCCGACGCGTAGCGCACCGTGATGCGCTCAACGTCGGTCACCGGCAGCGCGAACCCCGCGCGCTGCAGCAGCGCGCCGCCCTCTCGCGCATCGATGAACGGCGCAACGCGCGGCGAGACGCCGCCGTCGATCTCGGCCTCGGCAACCGCAAAACTCTGGCGCAGCTCGGTGAGCGTATCGCCGCCGAGGAGCGCGGCGAGGAAGAGGCCGTCCGGCTTGAGCGCGCGGCGCACCTGCACGAGCGTGCCGGGCAGGTCGTTGACGGCCTGCAGCGCGAGCGCCGAGACGACGAGATCGAGCGCGGCATCGGCAAAGGGCAGCGCCTCTTCGTCGGCCGCAACCCTCGGCCCGGGCTCACCGGACAGTCGGTGCGCCTGCGCGTCGACCGCGATCAGTGTGTCGACGCGCCCCGCGAGCGCGCGGCGCAGGGCGGCCGTGGGCGTGCCGAGGTCGGCCGCGAGCGCGAAGCGGCGCAGCACCGTCGCCAGACGATCGGCGAGGTCGGCGGCGACCCGATCGATCAGAAAAGTCGCGGGCCCGAGCGTCTCGGCGCGACGCCGGCGCCGGCGCAGCAGCAATCGGTCGAACACGCGGGGCGCGGACATGCACGCATTCTAGCGCATCTTCGCCGATGCGAGCGAACGTCGCGCGCGGTCGGGCCGCGCGCACCGTCGCTGGGAGCTTGCTGAACCTCCAGCTGGCGCGGGGGGGCGCGATCGGCTGGCGACCCGATTGAGGCGCGGCCGCGCGGGCGGTAACCTGCGATGGTGCAGCCCGCATCCGCCTCCACGTCCTCGCGCACGACGCGTCTCGGCCGCCTCCTTGCTCCGGTGCGCGCCTCGCTGCGCTTCACGCTCGACACGGCGCTGCCGCCGCTCTGCCCGGCGTGCCGCGGCGTCCTCGGCGAGACCGGCGGCCTGTGCGCCGCCTGCTGGTCGAAGCTTTCCTTCATCGCGCCGCCCTATTGCGAGCGGCTCGGCACGCCGTTCGGCTACGATCCGGGACCCGGCGTGCTGTCGACCGAGGCGGTCACCGATCCGCCCGCCTTCGGCCGGGCGCGCGCGGCGGTGCGCTATGACGACGTCGCGAGCGCGCTGGTGCATGCGCTCAAATACGGCGACCGGCTCGACCTCGCGCCCACCATGGGCCGCTGGATGGCACAGGCCGGCCGCGCGCTGACTGCGGATGCCGACGCGCTCGTACCGGTGCCGCTGCATTGGCGGCGCCTGTGGGCGCGGCGCTTCAACCAGGCCGCCGCGCTCGCGCGGGTGGTCTCGCAGGCGAGCGGCGTGCCGGTGCTCGACGATGCGCTCAAGCGCATGCGCGCGACGCCGCAGCAGGTCGGCCTCGCGCGAGCGGAGCGGGCGACCAACGTGCAGGGCGCCTTCGCGGTACCGGACGCGCGGCAGGCGGCGGTCGCTGGCCGGCGCCTCGTCCTGGTCGATGACGTGCTGACCTCGGGTGCGACGATCGACAGCTGCACGCGTGCCCTGCTGCGCGCCGGCGCCGCGGGGGTCGACGTGCTCGTCTTCGCCCGGGTTGTGGAGGGGATGCGCGCCCCCATATAGTCCGTTTACGTCCTTTCCATCCTTGCGGAGCTAACCTTTCGTCATGCCGCCGATCGAGGTCTATACGACCCCCTATTGCCCCTATTGCGTCTCGGCCAAGGAGCTGTTGCGCCGCAAGGGCGCCGACTTCACCGAGATCAACGTCGCGGGCGACCGCGCGCTGCGCACCAAAATGGTCGAGCGCGCGGGCGGGCAGATGACGGTGCCGCAGATCTTCATCGGCGACACCCATGTGGGCGGCTGCGACGACCTCTACGCGCTCGACGATGCCGGCGGCCTCGACCCGCTGCTCGCGCGCAACGGCGCGGTGAAGCCATGACGGCGACCGGCAGCAGCGGCGGAAGCTTCCGCGTCGGCCTGATCCAGATGCGGTCGGGCCGCACGCCGGCGGCCAATGCGGACGCGGCCGTGCGGCTGATCCGCGACGCCAAGGCGGCCAGCGCCGACTACGTGCAGACCCCCGAGATGACCAACATCATGGAGGTCAAGCGCCAGGAGATGTTCGCCGCGATCGCGCCCGAGGAAAGCGACGCCTCGCTTGCGGCCTTCCGCGAGACCGCGCGCGCGCAGCGCCTGTGGGTGCATGTCGGCTCGCTCGCGCTGAATGTCTCGCCCGACAAGGCCGTCAACCGCTCGCTGCTGATCGATCCGCAGGGCGAGATCGTCGCGCGCTACGACAAGATCCACATGTTCGACGTTGACCTCGCGGGCGGCGAGAGCTATCGCGAATCGCGCAACTACCGTCCCGGCGAGACCGCGGTCGCGGCCGACCTGCCGTGGGGCCGGCTCGGGCTCACCATCTGCTACGACCTGCGCTTCCCGGCGCTCTACCGCGCGCTCGCCGAGGCGGGCGCCGCGTTCCTGGCGATCCCGTCCGCGTTCACGCGGCAGACCGGCGAGGCGCACTGGCACGTGCTGATGCGCGCCCGCGCGATCGAGAACACCTGCTACGTGCTCGCCGCCGCGCAGGGCGGCACGCACGAGAACGGCCGCGAGACCTTCGGCCACTCGCTGGTGGTCGACCCCTGGGGCCGCGTCGTCGCCGAAGGCGGCACCGAGCCCGGTGTCGTCATGGCCGAGATCGCGCTTGCCGAGATCGCGACCGCGCGCGGGCGCATTCCCTCGCTCCAGCATGGACGGCGCTTCGAGGTGGCGACGCCCGCCGCCGCGCCCGCGTATCTGCACGCGGTCGGAGGCAAGGCATGATCCGCTACGATCTCGTCTGCGCGCGCCGGCACGAGTTCGAGAGCTGGTTCGCCAATTCGGCGGCGTACGACAAGCAGGCCAAGCGCGGCCTCGTCGCCTGCCCGGTGTGCGGCTCGACCAAGGTCGAGAAGGCGATCATGGCGCCGCGCCTTGCGCGCTCCGACAAGGCGGTCGCCGACCAGACGATCGATGTACCCGAGGCGCCCGCCCCGACGCCCACGCCGCCCCAGCCGCCGGCGCCGGTCGCGATGATCTCGCCGCAGGAGCGCGAGCTGCGCAGCAAGCTCAAGGAGCTGCGCGATCATCTCACCAAGAACGCCGAGAACGTCGGCCGCAAGTTTCCCGAAGCGGCGCGCAAGATGCATTACGGCGAGCTCGAGCACCGCTCGATCTACGGCGAGGCCTCGGCCGAGGAGGCGAAGGAGCTGCACGACGAGGGTATCGAGTTTCACCCGCTGCCGGTGCTGCCGGACGAGCGGAACTAGCCTCAATAGGCCCACACCAGCAGCGCGACGCCGGCGACGATCAGCACGATGCCGAGGCCCTCGCGCGCGGTGGTCGCCTGCTTGAACACGAAGCGCGAGATGCCCTGGGCAAAGAGGACCTCGACCAGCGCCAGCGTGCGCACGCTCGCGGCGGTCGCGATGGCGAAGCCGAGGAACCAGAACTGCGAGGCGAGCGCGCCCATGAATTCGGCGAACAGCGACGGCCGCCAGGCCTTGACGATCGCGTGCAGCACGGCGCGGTCGTACGCAAAAAGGTAGGTCGTCAGGAGCACCGTCTGCACCGCAAGCCCGGTCGCGACCGTGAACGTCGCGGCCATCACGAAGTTCGGGTCGTGCAGGCTCAGGATGGCGCCGCGATAGCCGATGGCCGAGAGCGCAAAGCAGCCGCCGGCCGCGAGCCCGATGACGGTCGGCCTGATCCCGCCCGCCATGGCGCCGCGCTTGAACGACATCACCACCACGCCCGCGGTCGCGATCAGGATCGCGGCGGCCATCGCCGGCGTGACGTGGTCGCGCAGGAAGACGAGCCCGTACAGCGCGACATGAATTGGCTCGGTCTTGATGTAGGCGATGGTGACGACGAAGGAGCGCTCGCCCATGGCGGCGAGCATCAGCGCGGTCGCGGCGATCTGCGTCAGGGCGCCGACCAGCACCCACGGCACGAAGACGAGGCCGGGGTGGGGCGGCGACGTGCCCGACACGACGGTGACGCCGGCCAGAAAAAGCAGCGCGAACGGCAGGCCGAACAGGAAACGCACATGGGTGGCGCCAACCGTGCCGAGCTTGGTGGTCAGCTCGCGCTGGGTCGCGTTGCGCACGGTCTGCGCGGCGGCGGCGATCAGCGTGAAGACAACCCACAGCCAGGACGCAGACGTCACACCGGCCGCTCCGCGGTCAGCATGTAATTCACGTCCATGTCGTCGGCGAGGCGCCAGCGGTCGGCGAGGGGGTTGTAGACGACGCCGGCATCGTCGATCACCTTGAGGCCGGCACGCTCGAGCGCGATCTCGAGCTCGTTCGGGGTGACGAACTTGTCCCACCGGTGGGTGCCGCGCGGCAGCCAGCGCAGAATGTATTCGGCGCCGACGATGGCGAGCGCGAAGCTCTTGAGCGTGCGGTTGAGGGTCGCGGCGATCATCAGCCCGCCCGACTTGACCATCGAGCCGGTCAGCTTGACGAACAGGCTCACATCGGCGACGTGCTCGACCACCTCCATGGCGAGCACGATATCGAAGCGCTCGCCGGCCTCGGCCAGCGCCTCGGCGGTGGTCTCGCGATAGTCGACCGCGATCCCGCTCTCGGCCGCATGCAGGCGCGCCGCCTCGATATTGGCGGCCGCCGGATCGGCGCCCACGACCTCGGCGCCGATGCGCGCCAGCGGCTCGGCGAGAATCCCGCCGCCGCAGCCGATATCGAGAATACGCAGGCCCGTGAGCGCGTCGAGGCGCCTGGCGTCATGGCCGAAGTGCCGGCAGGCGGCGTCGCGGATATAGCCGAGCCGCACCGGATTGAACTTGTGCAGCGGCGCCATTTTTCCGCGCGGGTCCCACCATTGGCTGGCCAGCGCCGCGAAGCGGGCGAGCTCGGCCTCGTCCACGGTCGGCGCGGCGGCGTGGGGCTCCCTCACCATCGGCGATACTCCGGTTAACCCTCTGGCGCCGCTGCACTACCGGGCAACGGCGGTTGCGGCCCCGATCCCTCATCGGTATGTATACGCGCCTTTTCGGCGGGGCGCGCGGGCCGTCCGGTCACGCCCGTTCCGATCTTCACGCATGGAGCACCGAGACCCGACATGGGCCGGCTGGTGATGAAATTCGGCGGCACCTCGGTCGCCGACATCGAGCGCATCCGCAACGTCGCGCGCCATGTCAAGCGCGAGGTCGATGCCGGCCACGAGGTCGCCGTGGTGGTCTCCGCGATGGCGGGGACGACCAACCGGCTGGTCGAGTGGTGCCGCGAGGCGTCACCCCTGCATGACGCACGCGAATACGACGCGGTGGTCGCCTCGGGCGAGCAGGTCACGGCCGGCCTGCTGGCGATCGCGCTGCAGGCGTTCGGGATCAATGCGCGTTCCTGGCAGGGCTGGCAGCTGTCGATCAAGAACGTCGGACGTGCACGGCTCCGCCCGCATCCTCGACATCAACGGCGAGGAGTTGGTCCGGCGCTTCAAGGAGCGCAAGGAGGTCGCCGTGGTGGCCGGCTTCCAGGGCGTTTATCCGGAAACGAACCGCGTCACCACGCTCGGCCGCGGCGGCTCGGACACCTCGGCGGTCGCGGTCGCGGCCGCGATCCGGGCGGACCGCTGCGACATCTACACCGACGTTGACGGCGTTTATACGACCGACCCGCGGGTCGTGCCCCGCGCGCGCCGGCTCGACAAGATCGCGTTCGAGGAGATGCTGGAAATGGCCTCCCTCGGCGCCAAGGTCATGCAGGTGCGCTCGATCGAGCTCGCCATGGTGCATCAGGTGCGCATCTTTGTGCGCTCCTCCTTCGACAAGCCGGAGGACGTCGATCCGCATTCGACCCCTCCCGGCACCCTCATCTGCGACGAGGCGGAAATCATGGAACAGCAGGTTGTCACCGGCATCGCCTTCTCCAAAGACGAGGCGCAAATCTCCATCCGGCGCGTGCAGGACAAGCCCGGCGTCGCCGCCTCGATTTTCGGCCCGCTCGCCGAGGCCAACATCAATGTCGACATGATCGTGCAGGTGGTCTCGGCGGACGGCGCGACCACCGATCTCACGTTCACGGTGCCGGCCAACGACTACGACCGCGCCCGCAGCGCGATCGACCAGGCGCGCGAGAGGATCGGCTACGAGAAGATCGACAGCGCGACCGACGTCGCCAAGATCTCGGTCATCGGCATCGGCATGCGCAGCCATGCGGGCGTCGCGGCGAGCGCATTCAAGGCATTGGCCGAGCGCGGCATCAACATCCGCGCCATCACGACCTCGGAGATCAAGTTCTCGCTGCTGATCGACGCGGCTTTTACCGAGCTCGCGGTGCGCACCCTGCACTCGCTCTACGGGCTCGACAAATAGCGCCATCGCGCAGCAGCCCCGCGCGGCGGGCCGGCGGCCCGCGAAAATGGTCTAGAATCATTGCAAGGCCATGACGAATCGCCGGATTTTGGCTGCAGCGCAGCATGGCCTTTGCTTGCGGCACGCATGTTGCATTCGCTATAGCCGTGGGTGATGGGCGCGCGGGAGGGTGAGCCTCCGCGCGCAATCTCAACGAAGGACGGTGAGCCCGACGGGGCTCGGTCTGACGGCCCGAAAGGACCTCACGCCATGCGTGGCGCGCTTGGCGGTCCACGCGTGTTGTTGCGGCGCCTCCGCGAGGTCATGGCGGAGCCGGTCAGCGCGCAGGATCGCCTCGACAAGATCGTGGTGTTGATCGCCGCCAACATGGTGGCCGAGGTGTGCTCGGTCTACGTGTTGCGGGTCGACGGCACGCTTGAGCTCTACGCCACCGAGGGCCTCAAGCGCGAGGCCGTGCACCAGACCGTGCTGCGCGCGGACGAAGGCCTGGTCGGCCTGGTGGCGAGCGAGGCCAATCCGGTCAACCTGTCGGAGGCGCAGGACCACCCGGCCTTCTCGTTCCGCCCGGAGACCGGCGAGGAGATCTATCACGCGTTCCTCGGCGTGCCGATCCTGCGCGCCGGCAACACGCTCGGCGTGCTGGTGGTGCAGAACCGCGCGCACCGCACCTATTCGGAGGAAGAAGAGGAGGCGCTGCAGACGACCGCGATGGTGCTCGCCGAGATGATCGCCTCCGGCGAGATCCTGACGCTCGCCAAGCCCGGGCTCGAGCCGGACATCCGCCGCCCGCGCAACCTCAAGGGAACCAAGCTCACCGACGGCATCGCGCTCGGCCACGTGGTGCTGCACGAGCCGCGCATCGAGATCACCAACTTCATCGCCGACGACCTGCCGAAGGAGCGCAAGCGCCTGGAGAGCGCGATCGAGACGCTGCGCGCTGACATCGACCGCATGCTCGAGCATGGCGACGTGGCGGCGGCGGGCGAGCATCGCGACGTGCTCGAGGCCTACCGCATGTTCGCCAACGACCGCGGCTGGGTGCACAAGCTCGAGGAGGCCGTGATGACCGGCCTCACGGCGGAAGCCGCGGTCGAGCGCGTGCATTCCGACATCCGCGCCCGCATGCTGCGCCAGACCGACCCCTATCTGCGCGAGCGCCTGCACGATCTCGAGGATCTCGCCAACCGGCTGCTGCGCCAGCTGCTCGGCCGGGACCACGCGCCCGCGCGCGAGCGGCTGCCCGAGAACGCCGTGCTGGTCGCCCGCATGATGGGGCCGGCCGCGCTCCTCGACTACGACCGCAAGCGTCTGCGCGGCCTCGTGCTCGAGGAAGGCGGCCCGACCTCGCATGTGGCGATCGTGGCGCGCGCGCTCGGCATCGCGGCGGTCGGCGAGGTCGAGAACGCGACCGGCCTGGTCGACCCGGGCGACGCCATCATTGTCGACGGCACCACCGGCGACGTGCACATCCGCCCGACCCCGGAGGTGCAATCGGCCTATGGCGAGCGGGTGCGCCTGCGCGCGCGGCGCCAGCTGCAGTATCTGGCGCTGCGCGACAAGCCGTGCGTCACCCGCGACGGCGAGCCGGTGACGCTGCTGGTCAATGCCGGGCTCGTGGTCGACCTGCCGCAGATCGCCGAGACCGGCGCGGCCGGCATCGGTCTCTTTCGCACCGAGATGCAGTTCATGGTCGCGCAGGAGTTCCCGCGCGCGAGCGAGCAGCAGCAGCTCTACCGCTCGGTACTCGACGCCGCCGGCGACCTGCCGGTGACGTTCCGTACCCTCGACATCGGCGGCGACAAGGTGCTGCCCTACATGCGCAATTACGAGGAGGAGAACCCGGCGCTCGGCTGGCGCGCGATCCGCCTCGGCCTCGACCGGCCCGGCCTGCTGCGCAGCCAGGTGCGCGCCATGCTGCGCGCGGCGTCGGGCCGCAAGCTGCGCATCATGTTTCCCATGGTCGCGGCGGTGCACGAGTTCGACGAGGCCAAGGCGCTGGTCGAGCGCGAGCTCACCCACCTGCGCCGGCACGGCCACAAGCTGCCCGACAGCGTCGACATCGGCACCATGCTGGAAGTGCCGGCCCTGCTCTTTCAGCTCGACGAGCTGCTCGACCGCGTCGACTTCCTGTCGGTCGGCTCGAACGACCTCGTGCAGTTCTTCTATGCGGTCGACCGCGGCAATGCGCGCGTCTCCGCCCGCTTCGACGAGCTCTCCCCGCCGGTGCTGCGCGCGCTCAAGCAGATCGCCGACTGCGCCAAGGCGCACAACAAGCCGGTCACCCTGTGCGGCGAGCTCGCCTCGGTGCCGCTCGGCGCGCTGGCGCTGGTCGGCCTCGGCTACCGTTCGCTCTCGCTCGTGCCCTCAGCAATCGGCCCCGTGAAGGCGATGCTGCTCGAGCTGGATGCCGCCAAGGCCGAGGCGCTCCTCGCCGTGCTCATCGGCAAGCCCGGCGGCTCCGCCTCGGTACGCGACAAGCTCACCGCCTTTGCGGTCGAGCAAGGCCTTCCCGTCTAGAACGCGATTCGGTCGCTTTTTGCGCGCCAAACCGCTATCCGGTTCGCTCAATTCATCCGAGTTCACCCGTGACGACACTGCCCGAAGCCAAGCTCGACGCCCTGCTCGCCCGCCACGCCATGGTGGAAGCCGAGCTTGCGCGCCAGCTCGCGCCGGAAACCTTCGTCAAGCTCTCGCGCGAGCTCGCCGAGATCACGCCGGTGGTCGAGCGCGTGAAGGCCTATCGGGCGGTCGTGGCCGAGATCGCCGGCCTCAACGTCATGATCGCGGATCCGGATCCCGAGATGCGCGCGATCGCGGCGGCCGAGAAGCCGGCGCTCGAGGCGCGGCGCGAGGCCATGGCGCGGGAAGATCCGCCTCGCGCTGGTGCCCAAGGACGCGATGGACGAGCGCAATGCCATTCTCGAAATCCGCGCCGGCACCGGCGGCGACGAGGCCGCGCTCTTTGCCGGCGTTCTTCTGCGCATGTACGAGCGCTACGCCGCGATGCAGGGCTGGAAGACCGAGCTGATCTCGGCGAGCGACGGCGCCATGGGCGGCTACAAGGAAGTGATCGCGGAGATCAGCGGCCGCGGCGTCTTCGCCAAGCTCAAGTTCGAGTCGGGCGTGCATCGGGTGCAGCGGGTGCCGGCGACCGAGGGCTCCGGCCGCATCCACACTTCGGCCGCGACGGTCGCGGTGCTGCCCGAGGTCGAGGAGGTCGACATCGCCATCAAGGAGAGCGACCTCAAGATCGACACCATGCGGTCGGGCGGCGCCGGCGGCCAGCACGTCAACAAGACCGAGTCGGCGGTGCGCGTCACCCACATCCCGTCCGGCATCGCGATCGTGGTGCAGGAAGAGCGCTCGCAGCACCGCAACCGCGCCAAGGCGATGGCGGCATTGCGTGCGCGGCTCTACGACGCGGAGCGGCAGAAGCGCGATGCCGAGCGCGCCGCCGATCGGCGCGGCCAGGTCGGCTCCGGCGACCGCTCGGAGCGCATCCGCACCTATAATTTTCCGCAGGGACGCGTCACCGACCACCGCATCAACCTGACGCTCTACAAGCTGCCGCAGGTGATGGAAGGCGAGGCGCTGGGCGAGATCATCGACGCCTTGATCACCGAGCATCAGGCATCGCTGCTCGCCGAGGACGGCGGCAGGAGCGAGGCGAAGGGCGACGCCAGGAGCGACGCCAAGTCCGGCGCCCGCGCATGAGCCCCGCGCCGCAAAGCACCGTCCTGGCGCCGCCGCCGACCATCGCGCAGGCGCGCCGCGCGGCCGCCGACCGGTTGCGCCACGGCGGCTTCGACATGCCCGACCTCGACGCAAGGCTGCTCGTCGAACACGCGCTCGGCCTCGATCATGGCGGCGCTCGCGGCCGAGGCTGCCCGTGTGCTCACGCGCGCCGAGGCGGATCGGCTCGATGCCGTCCTGGCGCGGCGGCTCGCGCACGAGCCCGTGGCGCGGATCCTCGGCACCAAGGAATTCTGGAGCCTGCCGCTGCGGATCACGCCCGACGTGCTGGTGCCACGCCCCGACACCGAGACCGTGGTCGAAGCGGCGCTGGCGGTCGCTCCGCGCGACCGCGCGCGGCGCATCGTCGATCTCGGCACCGGCTCGGGGGCGATCCTGCTCGCGCTCCTCGCCGAGTTGCCCGCCGCCATCGGGATCGGAACCGACCGCAGCGCGCGGGCGCTCGCGGTCGCGCGGCGCAACGCCGAGTCTCTGGGGCTTGCCGGTCGTGCGCATTTCGTTGCCTGCCAGTTCGGCGAAGCGGTCGCCGGAGCCTGCGACCTCGTGGTGT
The DNA here is from genome assembly GCA_963703755.1 of uncultured Pseudomonadota bacterium. Taxonomy (GTDB): domain Bacteria; phylum Pseudomonadota; class Alphaproteobacteria; order Rhizobiales; family Xanthobacteraceae; genus JAVDCA01. Next base: position 37,311 of record CAVPGG010000115.1, on the reverse strand, counting down.
CCAATCCGCCCTATATCCCGACGGGCGATATCGCGGCGCTCGCGGCCGAGGTGCGCGATTTCGATCCGCGGCTTGCGCTCGACGGCGGACCCGATGGCCTCGGCGCCTACCGCGCGATCGCCCGCGATGCGGCGCGGCGGCTCGCGCCGGGCGGCTGGCTCGCGCTGGAGATCGGCATCGGCCAAGCGGAGGCGGTGACGGAACTGTTGGCGCAGCACGGGCTGGAGGTTCCACAACCACCGCGGCGGGACCTCGCGGGCCACCCGCGCGTCGCCCTGGCGCGGCAACGTCCTGGCGCAAAATAGCGGGTAGACCCATGCCTTTGGGTCATTCCGGCCCGGCGCAAAAAGTAACAAAAAACCACTTGGATTATCCCCCGAGACCGACTACGTTCCTTGGCAGGAATCGACCCAAGTTATGGGCAAGCCGTCCTGAGATGCCCCGAGCATGAGCTCCGAGTGGCGGGCGGCGGGCGAGACGAACACCGAAAGCCAGATCATAAGGTGACCGGTTCGCAGGCTTGAGGTCGAAGGCTTCATCGGTTGAGCGCATGTCCGGATCCGGCAGGACGGCTTTGCGCGTGATGAAAGGCGGGCGACGCCGCGGCATAGCTGCGGATCTGGGCACACCGGTCAGGCGCGGACGGTAGCCGCAGGGCGGCTGCATCGCCTGTTGGGAACACTTGCTGGGTAAGATTGGACCATCGCAAGACCAAAGTCGGCAGTTCGATGAACGAGCGCCATGCAAGCCTGCGGTCCGGCAAGGGCCGGGCAGGACACATCCTCAGTTGTTGAAGTGGATTGGCGGCGTCGGGCCGTCACAAAGCAGGGGTTGGCAAACAAGCGAGCCATGAGGAACGGTCAGAACAAGCGCATGCGGGGGCGTAACCGCAAGAGCCACAATCCATTGACGCGGGTCTACGAGTCGAATGGCCCGGACATCAAGATTCGCGGAACCGCATCGCACGTGGCGGAAAAGTACGTGCAGCTCGCCCGCGACGCGCAGGCGTCCGGCGATCCGGTGGCAGCGGAAAATTACTATCAGCATGCCGAGCACTATTTCCGCCTGATCGCGGCCGTGCAGGAGCAGTTCCGGCAGAACCAGCCGAATTTCTACCGGCCCGAGGGCGGGAGCGGCAACGATACGCATGGCGGCAACGACATGCAGGACGAGGCCTTCGACGAGGGCGACGACGAGGGGGCGGTCCAGCCGCCAATGCAGGGCGGTGGCGGCAGCGTGGAGCAGCCGCAGTTCGGCACCCGCGATCCGCAGCCCTACCTGCCGCGTGACGCGCAGTTCTTCTCGCCGCGCGACCAGCAGCGCGAGCAGCAACGTGACCAGCAATATGGCGGGCGCCCGCAGCAGGGCGGCGGCGAGCGTCATCATCGCGGCGGCGACGAGGGTCAGGTCGACCGGCTGCCGTCCTTCATCACCGGCGGGCAGGCGCCGCCGCAACCCGCGCACCAGGGGGCGCCCGGCAATCCGGGCCAGCAGCCCAACGGCCAGAACGGCTACGACAATCAGGGCGGCGGTGGCGATCGTTTCCCGATGCACCGCCGGCGCCGCCGTCACCGCGGCCCGCGCGGCGACATGCCGCGCGGCATGCCGGAGCCGAGCGACGACACGCAGGGCCCGCACGGCGAGTAAGCCGCGGCACGATTCAATCGATCATCCGAGGTCTGCGGGCGGCGCTCAGCCGGCCCGTCCCGTCGATGGCGTCATGACGGGCTCGAGCACCGGCGCGAGCCCGGGAACGAGCTGGCGCTTTTCGCGCCGCGCCGGGATCGCGCGGTAGACCTGCTTGGTCGCCTCGACGATATGCACGCCCGCGAACGGCGCCGAGATCGTCGCACCGGCGCGCTCCCAGGCGACCGCGACCCGCAGCAACCACCCGCGCGAGATCGGCGGCACGTACAGCGCCTCGCCCCACGAGGTGGGCGTGAACCAGGTCTCGCGCAGCAGCGCGGTGATCTGCGGACGCGAATAGGGCCGGCCATGGCCGAACGGCGTCGTGTCGATGCGCGCCCAGAGGCCGCGCCGGTTCGGCACCACCACCATCAGCCGCCCGCCCGCCGCCAGCACGCGCCACACCTCGCGCAGCAAGGTCGGCGCGTCATGCGACATCTCGAGCGCATGCACGAGCAGAATGCGGTCGACCGAGGAATCGGCGAGCGGCAACTCATACTCGTCGACCAGCGCGGCGAGCGTCGGATTGGCGGACGGCCATTTCACCACACCCTGCACGGACGGCATGAAGGCGAGGCAGCGCTCGGCTTCTTCGCGAAACAGTCCCAGATACGGCGTCGCATAGCCGATGCCGAGCACGCGCTGGCCGCGCGTGTCTGTCCATCGAGCGCGAACGCCGCGCCCGACGAAACGGCGCGCGACAGTGCCGAGCCGTTGGGCGTAGAAGTCGCGCAAGTCGACGACGTCGTAGGACATGACTTCAACCTAGCATGAACCGGCCCCATGTTGCGCCGCGGTGCCGGAAGATCGATGATCCGGACCCCAACATGGAACCACGCCGATGCCCGCCGAGACCCATCTGTTTCGCTGCCTGAAGGATAACTTCGGAGTCCTGGTTCACGATCCGTCAACCGGCGCCACCGCGTCGATCGACGCGCCGGAAGCGCCGCCGGTCGAGGCCGCGCTCCAGGCGACCGGCTGGACGCTGACCGATATCCTGGTGACCCATCATCATGGCGACCACACGGGCGGCATCGCGGAGCTCAAGGCCCGCCATCGCTGCCGGGTCACGGCGCCGCGCCACGAGGCGGCCCGCATCCCGGCGGTCGACGCCACCGTCGCCGAAGGCGATACCGTCAAGGTCGGCGGCCTGACGGCGCGCGTCGTGGAGACGCCCGGCCACACGTCCGGCCACATCACCTACGTGTTCGACGCCGACAAGCTCGCCTTCGTCGGCGACACATTGTTCTCGATCGGCTGCGGCCGCGTGATCGAGGGCACACCCGAGATGATGTGGGCCTCGCTCCTGAAGCTGCGCGCGCTGCCCGACGATACGCTGATCTTCTGCGGCCACGAATACACCGAGGCCAATATCCGCTTCGCGCTGACCATCGAGCCCGACAACGAGGACTTGCGCGCACGCGCCGAGGAGGCAAAGCGGCAAGCCGCGGCCGGCCGCGACACGATCCCCACGAAGATGGGCGCCGAGAAGCGCGAGAACGTCTTCCTGCGCGCCGATGTCCCTGCGGTCGCGGCCGCGGTCGGGCTCGCGGGCAAGTCGGCCGCGCAGGTATTCGCCGAGGTGCGCTCGCGCAAGAACAAGTTCTGACGTGCGCACGGCCGCCGACGTCATCCGCCTGCTCGATCTCAAGCCGCATCCCGAAGGCGGGCATTTCCGCGAGACGTTCCGCGACGCGCGCACCGACGCATACGGGCGCGCGGCCTCGACCGCGATCTATTTCCTGCTCGCGCGCGGCGAGCGCTCGCACTGGCATCGCGTCGACGCGGTCGAGATCTGGCACTGGCATGCGGGCGCGCCGCTCGTGCTGGCGACGGCGGCGCGCGACAGCGGACCGGTCGCGCGCGTCACACTCGGGCCCGATCTTGCGGCGGACCAGCGGCCACAGGCGATCGTCCCGGCGCACGTGTGGCAGGCGGCGGAAAGCCTGGGCGACTGGACGCTCGTCGGCTGCACGGTCGCGCCGGGCTTCGTGTTCGCCGGGTTCGAGCTCGCGCCGCCGGGATGGAACCCGGGCTGAGGCAGCGATGCAACCCGCGCGGCCGACCTGCGTTGTCCCCACGGACAGAGGAGGCCGCCATGCTCAATCGAACCGCCATCATCACGCTGGTGTCTGCCTGCATCGCGGCACCGCTCGGCGCCATGGCGCAGACGGTCGGCGTCGCGCCGCCCGACGAGATCGTCGTCGCGCCGCCGTCGCCGATCGACAACGCGCGCAACGTCGCGGCGATGAACGGCGTCGTGGATATCCGAAAAATCGATTTTTACGACGACGCCTGGCACATCGAGGGACGTGACCTCAGCGGTCACCACATATCAATGACGATCGACCCGCGGACGTACACGATCGCACACCTGGAGCGGTACGACTGACGACCGGCGAATAGCGAGTGGGGGCATCGAACGGGGCGACGTGATCTTCCCTATCCGCTACTCGCCATTTCCCATTCGCCCATTGTCGCTCACGCGCAATACTGCCCGCCATTGGCACTGATGGTCGATCCAGTGATCAATCCGGCCTCGTCGGAGGCGAGGAAGACGACGCAGCGCGCGATCTCATCGGGCTCGCCGAGGCGACCGATCGGGATCAGCGGCAGCACGCTCTTCTGCAGCACTTCCTGCGACATCGCCTTCACCATGTCGGTCGCGATGTAGCCGGGGCACACCGCGTTGACCGTGATGCCGGCGCGCGCGCCTTCCTGCGCCAGCGCCTTGGTGAAGCCGATCTCGCCGGCCTTGGCGGCCGAGTAGTTGGTCTGGCCGAACTGGCCCTTCTGACCGTTGATCGAGGAGATGTTGACGATGCGGCCGAACTTGCGCTCGCGCATGCCCTCGATCACCTGCCGGCACATGTTGAACAGGGAGCCGAGATTGGTGTTGATCACCTCGGTCCATTGCTCGGGCTTCATGCGGTGCAGCTGCGCGTCGCGCGTGATGCCGGCATTGTTCACCAGCACGTCGACCGGCCCGAGATCGACCTGGACCTGCTTGACGCCGGCTGCGCAGGACTCGAACGAGGAGACGTCCCACTTGTAGACCGGAATGCCGGTCTCCGCCTTGAACTTCTGCGCCGCCTCGTCGTTGCCGCCGTAGTTGGCCGCGACCGTATAGCCGGCGCCCTTGAGCGCCTTGGAGATGGCCGCGCCGATACCGCGCGTTCCACCCGTGACCACTGCCACGCGGGCCATGCCTTCCTCCCTGTTGAACGTCAGTCAGGCGAAACGCGGACGACGAAATCCGTTTCGTCGTCCGCTGTCGGCTTCCTGCGTCCTTACCGCTCCACGCACATTGCGATGCCCATGCCGCCGCCGATGCACAGCGTGGCCAGCCCCTTCTTGGCGTTGCGCTTCTGCATCTCATGCAGCAGCGTCACCAGCACGCGGGCGCCGGACGCGCCGATCGGGTGGCCGAGCGCGATCGCGCCGCCGTTGACGTTGACCTTGGCCGTATCCCAGCCGAGGTCCTTGTTGACCGCGCAGGCCTGCGCCGCGAACGCCTCGTTCGCCTCGATCAGGTCGAGGTCCTCGATCTTCCAGCCGGCCTTCTTGAGCGCCGCGCGCGAGGCCGGGATCGGCCCGGTGCCCATGATCGCGGGGTCGACGCCGGCATGCGCCCACGACACGATGCGCGCGAGCGGGGTCTTGCCACGCTTCGCCGCCTCGCTCGCCTTCATCAGCACCAGGGCGGCCGCGCCGTCGTTGATGCCCGAGGCATTGCCGGCCGTGACCGTGCCTTCCTTCTCGAAGGCGGGCCGCAGCTTGCCGATCGAATCGGCGGTGGTGCCGTGCTTGGGATATTCGTCCGCGTCGACCACGACGTTGCCCTTGCGGCTCTTGATCGTGACGGGCGCGATCTCGTCCTTGAACTTGCCGGCCTTCTGCGCCGCCTCCGCCTTGTTCTGCGAGGCGACCGCGAAGGCGTCCTGCTGCTGACGCGTGATCTGGTACTGCTTGGCGACGTTCTCGGCCGTGTTGCCCATGTGGTAGCCGTTGAAGGCATCCCACAGGCCGTCCTTGATCATGGTGTCGACCATGTCGAAGTTGCCCATCTTCACGCCGCCGCGCAGATGGGCGCAGTGCGGCGCCATGCTCATCGATTCCTGGCCGCCCGCGACCACGATGTCGGAATCGCCGTTGAGGATCGCCTGATAACCGAGCGCGACCGTGCGCAGGCCCGAGCCGCACAGCTGGTTGACGCCCCAGGCCGGGCTCTCCACCGGGATGCCGGCCGCGATCGAGGCCTGGCGGGCGGGGTTCTGCCCCTGCCCGGCCGACAGAATCTGGCCCAGGATGACTTCCGAGACCTGCCGACCCTCGACCCCGGCCCGCTCCAGCGCGGCCTTGATCGCGACCCTGCCGAGCTCGTGCGCCGGGAGATTGGCGAAGGCGCCGTTGAACGCACCAACCGGCGTGCGCGCCGCGCTGACGATGACGATGTCGTCCTGCATTATCGAACTCCTTGTCTGGGGGTTGGCCGGAACGGCCGAACATTCACGCGCCAAAGGCTATATTTGCCCGCTGGCTCGCATTTTGCGGTGACCTCTTCGCTGGCCCAATCTCGCATCCTCGATAGCCCGGCGGCCCCTGTGATTGTCAATGGGACCCAGGGCATATGTGCATCCCGCGGCCCTTGATCCATATCAATGGGCAAATGGATCGCGGCGCGCGGGGATCGTCACAAAACGATAGCCGCGGAAGAAAAAAGCGCCTATTTTGAAGGCGATACTGCCGGGCGGCCGGCGCAACCCGCGAGAGCGACCCGAACATGGTCCCGTCGGTCCCATCGATCCGACCGATTCCGATCAAGCAATATGCGGGTCGCCGCCTCGATCGGCCGGCGGCAGGTTCCTACCTGCCCCTCGACGACCTCGCCCGCATGGTGGAGGATGAGGTTGACTTCATCACCCTCGACGCCGAAAGCGGCATCGACATCACGTCTTCGATCCTCCAGCAGATCATCGGCAAGCGTGCGCTCCATGGCTAAGTCCGACGAACCGGTCATCATCAAGAAGTACGCCAACCGGCAACTCTACAACACGGGCACGAGCACCTACGTGACGCTCGAAGATCTCGCCGCGATGGTGAAGGCGGGCGAGGACTTCGTGGTGTACGACGCCAAGACCAGCGAGGACATCACCCGCTCGGTGCTGACCCAGATCATCTTCGAGCAGGAGAACAAGGAAGGGCAGAACCTGCTGCCGATCACCTTCCTGCGTCAGCTCATCCGCTTCTATGGCGACAGCATGCAGATGCTGGTGCCGCATTATCTCGAGGTGTCGATCGACAACCTCACGCGCGAGCAGGGCAAGTTCCGCGACCAGATGGCGCAGGCGTTCGGCGTGAGCGGCTTCGGCCCGCTCGAGGACGTGGCGCGGCGGAACATGGAGATGTTCCAGCGCACCTTCGGGGCGATGTTCGCGCCGTTCGCGCGCCGCGAAGGCCAGACCGCGGCGCCTTCCACGGCATCCGAGCCCGAGAAGCCGGCGCGTGGCGGCGATGAGATCGACGATCTCAAGAAGCGGATGGAAGAGATGCAGAAGCGGCTCGACCGGATGACCGACAAGGAAGGTTCTTGACGGACCGTCCGCGTCTCGCCGCCAAAGACGTGGCTGCGCGGGACATAGGCGAGCGAAGCGACGCCGTTCTTTGAACGGCTATGCCGCGCATCACGACCAGAAGAACTCGCTACGCCGCGCTGCTCTGCGGCGCCCAGGGCCGCGCGAGCGTCGCAAGCCCGATCAGCTGGCCCTGCAGGTAGTCGCAGCCCCATTCGCGCAGAATCGCGGCCGCTTCCTCGTCCTGCACCCATTCGGCGACGGTCTCGAGGCCGAGGCGGCCCGCAAGATCGATCAGCGTGCGCACGAAGGCGCGGTCGTCTTCCGAGCGGGTGAGATTCTGCACGAAGGCGCCGTCGATCTTGATGAGGTCGACGCCGAGCTTGCGCAGGTTGCGGAACGACGTGTAGCCGGCGCCGAAGTCGTCGATCGCGATGCGGCAGCCGAGATCCCTCACGCGGGCGACGAAGCCGCGGGTGTCGTCGAGATCCTGGATCGCGGCCGACTCGGTGATCTCGAGCGTGAGGCGCGCGGCGACGCCCGCATGCGCGCGCAGGGCGGCCGTGAGCGCCGTCCACCAGTCGGGATCGACGGTCGAGGCGGCTGACACGTTGAGGCTCGCGTGCAGCGCGGGCGCAGCGACCAGCTCGTCGATGACCAAGCCCAGCATGCGGTGATCGATCAGGCGCACGAGGCCGAGTTGCTCGGCCAGCGGAATGATCTCGCCGGCCGCGATCACGCTACCGTCGGCGCGACGGATGCGCATAAGGCATTCGTAGAAGGCGGGCTCGCGCGACGCGGTGGTCACCACCGGCTCGAACGCGACCGCGATGCGGCGCTCGTCGAGGGCGCGCACGATCTCCTCGCTCGAGCGCACGTTCTGCCGGCGCAGCGCGTCGCGCTCGACGTTCGGCCGATAGGCGTGGAACGAGCCGCGGCGCTTGGCCTTGGCGGCGTCGAGCGCCTCCTGGGCGCGCGCCAGCGCCTCGATGACGGTGCGCGCATGGCGCGGCGCATTGACGCCGCCGATCGTCACCGTCACGGCGACCGGGCCGGCCTGCGTCTGCACCACGTCGTCGCGCACGCCGGCGAGCAGGCGCTCGGCCGCGGTCGCGATGTCGTCGGGCGTGCACTTGGTGAGCACCACGCCGAACTTGTTGCCCGAATAGCGCCCGACCGAGTTGCCGCCGCGCATCTTGGCGCGCAAGCGCTTCGCCACGGCCGAGATCACCTCGTCGGCGACGTTGAAGCCGTAGGCCTCATTGACGCGAGCGAGATTGTCGATCGCAACGATGAGGAATGCGCAGGAGGCGCGGTGGCGAATCGCGTCCTCGATGCTCGCCGAGAGCACGTCGGTGAGATGCCAGCGGTTGAGCTCGCCGGTCAGCCCATCGAAGCGCGACAGATAGGCGAGCCGCTCTTCCTGGGCACGCCGCTCGTTGATGACGCGCACGACGCCGAGCGCACGCGCAGGCTTGCCGTCCGGGCCGGCGAACCAGCGGCCGACATCCTCGATCCACAGCTTCGCGTCGGTGCCGGGCTTCGGCCGCATGCCGTACTGGACCTGATAGGGAACGCCCGCGCCGGTGTCGCGCGCGCTGCCGCGCGTGACCGCCTCGAAGCGCGTATGCACGTTGTCGGGATCGAGCAGCTTGGCGAAGGCGCGCCCGCTCGCCATCAGCTGCAGGTCGGCGATCTTGAGCACCTCGGCCGCGTTGGCGCCCCATGCGAGCGCGTCGCTGTCTATCACCCACTCGTACGGCGCCTCGCCGACCGCCGCGAACACCTCGGTCGAGCGAGCGAACGGTTCGCGAGCCGTGTCGGGGGGCGTCTCGTTTCGGGTCACGGATAGTCCTCGGGCGAGAGCGCGCGCGGGCACGCGCAATGGAGTGGAGGAGCGGAAGGGCGGCAATCTATCGGGCAAAGCTAAAAAATCAGGAAAATGTCGACACAAACTCGTGGTTAAAGGCGTCTTGCGCCGATCGCTACAATCGGCATGCTCCTTGCGACCATCCGAGTCGAGACCCCGGCGCTGTGCCGGATCGAGACAGGACATCGCAATGACCTCGGTCAGCGCCATTCCAGGTTCTGCGGTCGTCGGCGCCGGCACCGCGCCGCGCGGGCAGACGCAAACGTCGGCGCACGAGCCCAAGGTCGCGAGCAGCCGTGCGCTGGTCCCGCTGCAGCCCGCCGCGCCGAGCGCCACGCCCGTGCACACGCGCGCCCAGGCGAGCTACCTCGCCCATCTGATCGCGACGCAGCAGAAGCTCCCGCAGACCCGCGAGCGCCGCCGCGCCGAGCCGCAGGATGCGATCGCGGCCTACGCGGCCGCGGATGCCGGACCGGCCGCGCCGGGCGGCCAGAGCCTTTACCGCAGCATCTGATCAATACCCCAGCGCGCAGCCGTCCTTGCGGTGATCGGAGGCGCCGATCAGGACGCCGCCCTCCCAGTCGATGCGGATGGCCTGGCCGCCGCCGAGCGGCGAGGGACGGATGACCACGTCGTGGCCGCGCGCCCTGAGGCCGTCGACGGCGGCGGGCGGCACGCCGCGCTCGACCTCGGTCCTGTCGCCGAGGAAGAAGACGCGCGGGCTTTCCAGCGCCGCCTGCACGTCCATGCGGTAGTCGACGAGGTTCGTGACGAAATGCGCGTGGCCGACCGCCTGGTAGTGGCCGCCCATCACGCCGAAGGAATAGTCGCAGCGGCCGTCGCGCAGGCCGAGCGCCGGGATGATGGTGTGCATCGGGCGCTTCGAGGGACCGAACGAGTTGGGATGCGCTGGGTCGACCACGAAGCCGTGGCCGCGGTTGTGCAGCATGATGCCGGTCTTCTCGGTCGCGATGCCGACGCCGAAGGTGCCGAACAGCGAGTTAATCATGCTCACGGCGGTGCGGTCGCGGTCGACGACGGTGACGTACACCGTGTGGCTGCCGGGCGCCGGCGCGGGCGGCAGCGCCACCCGCTTCTGGCGGTCGATGCGGTCGGCGAGCCCGCGCGCGAACGCCTTGTCGAGGAGGGCCGGCACCGGCGTGCGCATGAAGGCCGGGTCGGCGATGTGGGTATCGCGCACCGCATAGGCGAGCCGCGCGGCCTCGAGCTCGATGTGCAGCCGCTCGGCGCCATTCGGATCGAGCGCCGAAAGATCGAAGCGCTCGAGAATGTTGAGCAGCACCAGCGCCGCAAGTCCCTGCCCGTTCGGCGGCAGCTCCACCACGTCGAGGCCGCGATAGTTCGACGCGATCGGCTCGGCCACCTCGCCGCGGTGGCGCGCGAAGTCCACGGGCGCGAGGAACGAGCCGCGCGGCTTGAGCGTCGCGACGATGTCCTCAGCCGGCGCGCCCTCGTAGAACGCCTTCGGACCGCCCGATGCGATCGCGCGCAGCACGCCGGCGAGCGCCGGGTTCTTCATGCGGTCGCCGGCGACCGGCGCGCGCCCGTCGCGCAAGAAGTGCCGCGCCGCGCCCGGATCGCGCTTGAGGCGCTCGACCGCGCCGTCCCAGTCGAAGGCGACGCGCGGGGAGACCGGCGCGCCCTCCTCGGCGTAGTGGATCGCGGGCGCGAGCGCGCGGTCGAGCCCGAAGCGGCCATGCTGGCGCAGGATCACGTCCCAGGCCTCGATCGCCCCCGGCACCGTCACGGCATGCACCGAGTCGGGGCCGATCGCGTTGACGCCCTGCGCGATCAGCGGCTCGGCGCGCGCCGCAGCGCCCGAGCGCCCGGAGCCATTGTAGCCCCAGACCGGCGCACCCGCCCTGGCGACGAGGCAGAAGCAATCGCCGCCGATGCCGGTCATCTGCGGCTCGAGCACGCCCAGCGTCGCGACCGCCGTTACCGCCGCGTCGGCCGCGCTGCCGCCGGCGCGCAGCGTCTCCAATGCGGCGACGCTCGCGAGCGGATGCGAGGTCGCCACCATGCCGTCCGCCGCATAGACCAGCGAACGGCTTGGCAGGTGAAAGTCGCGCGTCATTGCGTCGGGCTTGAGCGTTGAGCTTGCGCGTCGCGCGCCATTCAGGCGCTCACCTTCTCGACGCCCTCGACCGTGACCTCGCGCTGGGCGGTGCGGATCGCGATCGTGAAGCCGCCGACCACGTCGACGAAACTGATGACGAGCAGCAGGAAGAAGGTGCCGGTGGCGGCGCGCTGCACCAGCAGGAACTCGACGATCATGCCGATGAACAGCACCATCGAGAGCATGTGGTCGATGATGGTGCGGGTGGTGAGCCGGGTCGACTTGAGCATCTCGAAGAACAGGATGATGACCGAGATGCCGACCAGCAGATCGCTGGGCGTGAATGTCCAGTCGGCGCCGGAGATCATGTGGATGCGCGCCATGTCCTGCGTCCAGCCGATGCCGGGCAGCAGGAACGCAACGATGTTGTAGATCGCGAAAGGAATGATCAGCAGCGGAATTCCGATCAGAAACATGGCCATCTCCCTGCCAGCCGCAGCGGCCCGCACGCCGGCGGCCGCCTCCCACACGCAGTTTCAATTTTAGAGGGCTTTCGCGCCGGCCGAAACCTCATTCGCCGCGAAAGCACCGCGGCGCATCCGCATATCCCGGCAAGCTGTCGGGCGCGTGACGCCGCAGCGCCCGATCCGCGACCTCAGACTTCTGTCTTGGGCTTGAGCACCTGGCGGCCGCGATACATGCCGGTCTTGAGGTCGATGTGATGCGGACGGCGCAGCTCGCCCGAATCCTTGTCTTCCACGTAGGTCGGGGCCTTGAGGGCGTCGGCGGAGCGCCGCATGCCGCGCCGCGACGGCGTCGTCTTTTTTCGTGGCACGGCCATGACGTTGTTCTCCTTGAACTATTTCGGGGCGCCGGACGCCCGCAATGGCGGTGAGGTTCTGGACGGCGCTTATAGAGGAAGCGCTCGGCCGATGCTAGGGTCGGCCGCGCACGCAGGCATCGATCTCGGACGCGCGGAACGCGCGGCCCTGGTAGAGGCCGGCGAGCCGCCTCAGGCCGGGCTTGGGCGCGCGCGGATCGCGCCGGCGCGGGTTGGGCAGCACGGCGGCGAGCAGCGCCGCCTGCCGCGCGTTGAGGTCATGCGCGCTCTTGTTGAAGGCGCGCCGCGCCGCCGCCTCGATGCCAAACTCGCCGTTCGGGCCCCATTCGGCAATGTTGAGGTAGATCTCGAGCACGCGCCGCTTCGGCAGCACAAGATCGAGCCAGAAGGCGAGCGGAAACTCCAACGCCTTGCGCACGAAGCTGCGGCCCTGCCAGAGAAACAGGTTCTTCGCCGTCTGCTGCGTGATGGTCGAGCCGCCGCGCACGGCCGCGAGATCGCCCGCGTCATCGATGCCGCGGATCAGGTGGGCGAGCTCGGCGAAATCGACGCCGTGGTGGCGGCAGAAGCAGTCGTCCTCGGCGGCGAGCACGACGAGGCGCAGGGCCGGCGCGACCCGCTCGAGCGGCACCCAGCGGCGCTCGACCCGCGCGCCGGTCGCCCACCGCCACAGCATCAGGGTCGAGACCGGGTCGATGAATCGATAGAACGGTGCGATTACGTACGGAATCGCGAGCACGATCACGACCGCGAGCAGCCCGGCGCGGACGATCTGCCGGCGCCGCGACGCGGACCGCTTGCGCGAGCGAAAGGACCCGGCCAAAGGATCAGCTCTCCATCGGCGCGCCGGCGCGGGCTTGCCCGCGGTCGCCGCAAGCGACCATCATAGGGCGGCGCGCGACGCCGCCAAGGAACAGGGGGAAACGCAGCATGAGGACAATCATCGGCCCATGTCTCGCACTCGTATGTCTTACGCTCGTGCTGGCGGGCGCGGCGGCGCGCGCCGACGACGCGAGCGACCGGCAGAACATTGTCGGCACCTGGAAGCTCGTCTCGGTCGTCTACGAGGACCAGCAGACGAAAGAGCGCACCCCCGTCTATGGCGAGCATCCCAAGGGCTACCAGATCGCGACGCCGGACGGGCATTGGCTCGCGCTCGTCACCGCCGAGGGCCGCAAGGTGCCGCAGACCGACGCGGACCGCGCGCAGGCGCTGCGCACCATGATCTCCTATGCGGGCCGCTATCGGGTCGAGGGCGGCAAGGTCATCACCAAGGTCGAGATCGCGTGGAACGAGGCCTGGGTCGGCGGCGAGCAGATCCGCTTCATCCGCTTCGAGGGCGACCTGCTGCACATCGAGAGCCCGCCGATGCCGCATCCCAACCTCGCCGGCAAGGTCGTGCGCGTGATCGTCACGTGGCGGCGCGAGACTTGGCGGCGCGAGCAATGAGCGCGGGCGCGCCGTCCGGCACCGGGCCGTCGGGTCGCGGGCGGCGCAAGCTGCCGCGGCTATTGCGCGTCATACGCGCGCGGCCGCGCCTGTTCATCTGCATCGTGCTGGGGCTCGCCGTCGTCGCCCTGCTGCCGGGCGACTGGCGCTGGGCGACGCGGCTGCTGACCGGCTGGGACGTGGGCGCGGCCGCCTACCTCACGGTCATCTATTGGGTGATGACCGGCGCCGAGGCGGCGACCATCCGCCGCCGCGCCGTGGTGATGGACGACGGCCGCTTCGCCATCCTGATCCTCACGGCATTTGCCGCGATCGCGAGCCTCGGCGCGATCGTGGTCGAGCTGGTCGACAAGGAGAACGCGCACAACCCGCGCCACCTCGCCCTCGCGGTCGTGACCATCGCGCTGTCGTGGGCGCTCACGCACACGATCTTCGCGCTGCATTACGCGCACGAGTTCTACGCCGAGCGCCGCCACACCGACGGCGGCCTCGCGTTCCCCGGCAAGGAGGAGCCCGACTACTGGGACTTCCTCTATTTCTCGCTGGTGATCGGCATGACGTTGCAGGTCTCGGACGTGGCCGTCACCTCCAAGGGGCTGCGCCGCATCGTGGCGGCGCACGGGGTGGTGTCGTTCTTTTTCAACGCGACCCTGCTGGCGCTGATGGTCAACATCGCGGCGAGCGCGCTCGCGGGCTGAGGGCGCGAAACTGAAATCATTGGGTTTTTCGCGTTGGCTTTGTTCTGCCAACTCTCACCATAGGCGCCCTCCAACCCCTCCCCGCCACTCGCTGCGCTCGCGGGGGGAAGGGGGAGCAGCCCCGCCGGGGCGAAAAGTCCGGCGCATTGAAATTGCTGCTGTTATCCCAGTTAGGACCTTCTGCCAAAGTGGGCTGGCGTGCAGCCGGCCCCAGTGCCGATGTTGAAATCATTGCATTTTTGCCGATCGGCTTCGTTCTGCCGTTTTGCCCCCGACGAAGGTCTGAGAGGGAACCGAGGCTCGGTCCTTGCGCATATAGTAAGCTAGCTTATGTTATGGTCACGTATCAATCAGAGCTGCCAGTTCCGGCAGCACGGAATGCCTCGATGACCGGGACCCCCAAACCGGAAAGCGACCTGCTCCTCGTCCTCTACGACGTGGCTCGCCACATGCGGACCTATTCGGACCAGGTGGCGCACAAGCGCGGCATGACGCGCGCGCAATGGGTGATCCTCTCGCGCCTGGAGCGCCAGTCGAACCTGTCGCAGAGCGAGCTGTCGGCGCTGATCGAGGCGAGCCCGATCACGGTGGCGCGTCTGGTCGACCGGCTGGAGACGCAGGGGCTGGTCGAGCGCTGCCCCGATCCGGACGACCGGCGCATCTGGCGCCTGCGGCTCACGCCCGCGGCCGCGCCGGTGCTGCAGGATATTCACGAATTCCGCGCCCGCCTCTACGGGCTGATGACCGACGGGCTCGATCCCGCGGCGCTCGACGCGATGGCGAGCGCCCTCGACCGAATGAAGGACAACGTGAGCCGGCAGCGGCAGAGCGCCGCGGCCGCGAAGGAGCTTGTCGATGCCTAACGTGACCCAACTTCAGCGGGCGGCGACGTCCGGCGCAACACGGCCCCTGCCGGACGCAGCGCCGCTTCCCGCGGCCGAGCGCCCGGGCGAGCCGGCCGCGCGCCGCACCCATGATGCGCCGCCGACGAGCCCGGCGGACGAACGCGCCGAGACCAAGGCCGCGCCGCGGCCGGCTGGGTCGCGCCGGCGCTGGCTGCGGCCGGCGCTGTTCGCGCTGCTGCCGCTCGCGCTCGTCGCCGGCGCCGCCTGGTACGTCACCGGCGGCCGTATCATTTCGATGGACGACGCCTATGTGGACAGCGAGAAGGTCGGCATCTCGACCGACGTGTCCGGCACGGTGCAGTCGGTCGAGGTCACCGACAACGCGCATGTGACGGCCGGCCAGGTGCTCTACCGGCTCGATCCGCGCCAGTTCGAGATCGCGCTCGACAATGCCAGGGCGAGCCTCGCGCAGACCGCGCTCGCGATCGACGCCATGAAGGCCGACTACCAGCGCATGCTGCAGGACACCAAGGCGCAGGAGGCCCAGGTCGCGCTGGACCAGACGACCTATGACCGCGACGTGGCGCTGCTCAAGAGCGCCGCGGTGGCGAAAGCGAGCTTCGACCAGGCGAGCTTCACGCTGCAGACCGACAAGGCGAAGCTCGCCTCGCTCGAGCAGCAGGCCAGGGTGCAGCTCGCCCGGCTCGGCGGCAATCCGGACATCCCGACCGAGCAGCATCCGCAATCCCGGCAGGCGAAGGCGCAGGTCGACGAAGCGCAGCGCCAGCTCGACCACGCGACCGTCAAGGCGCCGTTCGCCGGCATCGTCACCAACGTGCCGTCGATCGCGCCCGGCAAGTACCTGCCGGCCTCGACCACCGCGTTCTACCTGGTCGACACCGACCGCGTGTGGGTCGCGGCCAATCCGAAGGAGACCGAGCTCACTTACGTTCGCCCCGGCCAGCCCGTCACCATCACGGTCGACACCTATCCGAACATGCAGTGGCACGGCACGGTGCAGAGCGTGAGCCCGGCCGCCGCGCAGGAGTTCGCCCTGCTGCCGGCGCAGAACACCAGCGGCAACTGGGTCAAGGTCGTGCAGCGCGTGCCGATGCGCATCCGCGTCGACACCAGCGACAAGAATCTGCCGCCGCTGCGCGCCGGCATGAGCGTCGTCGCCGACGTCGACACCGGCCACGCGCGCGGCCTGCCGCACTGGTTTTGAGTTTCCTTCCCTCTCCCCGCAGGGGAGAGGGTGGCGCGCGAAGCGTGCCGGGTGAGGGTCGCTCGGAGTCATAACCAGCTCCGAGAGCCCCTCACCCCGACCCTCTCCCCTGCGGGGAGAGGGAGAGCAGGCGCAGAGACAGACGAAGACGCTACGATGCCTACCGACAACCCCACCAACCGCGCCGCCATCACGGTCTGCGTCATTCTCGCGACCCTGATGCAGGCGCTCGACACGACGATCGCCAACGTGGCGCTGCCCTACATGCAGGGCAGCGTGTCGGCGAGCCAGGACCAGATCGCCTGGGTGCTCACCTCCTACATCGTCGCCGCCGCCATCATGACGCCGCCGACCGGGTACCTGGCGGGACGCTTCGGGCTCAAGCGGCTCTTCCTCGTCTCGATGGCGGGATTCACCGTCGCCTCCATGCTGTGCGGACTCGCCGAATCGCTCACCCAGATCGTGCTCTTTCGCGCGCTGCAGGGCGCGTTCGGCGCCGCATTGGTGCCGCTGTCGCAGTCGGTGCTGTTCTCGATCTACCCGAAGGAGCGGCACGGCTTTGCGATGGCGCTGTTCGGCGTCGGCGTGATGGTCGGACCGGTGCTCGGCCCGGTGCTGGGCGGCTGGCTCACCGAGAACTGGAGCTGGCGCTACGTCTTCTACATCAACCTGCCGATCGGCATCGCGGGCCTCGTCGGCATGAGCACATTCCTGCCCAACGTCGCGGCGCGGCCGGGGCAGAGGCTCGACTGGCTCGGCTTCGGCACGCTCAGCATCGCGATCGCGGCGCTGCAGATCATGCTCGACCGCGGCGAGTTGCTCGACTGGTTCAGCTCGGGCGAGATCATCATCGAGGCGGTGATCGCGGCCGCGGCACTCTATCTCTTCCTGGTGCACACCTTCACGGCCGAGCGCCCGTTCATCGATCCGAACATGTTCCGCGACCGCAACTTCACGGCCGGGATTTTTTCATCGTCATCGTCGGCCTCACCTACTACGCCTCGATGGCGCTGCAGCCGCCCTACCTGCAAGACCTGATGGGCTATCCGGTGCTGACCGCCGGCCTCGTGATGGGCCCGCGCGGCATCGGCACCATGGCGTCGATGCTGATCGTCGGCCGGCTGGTGGCGCGTGTCGACACGCGGGTCCTGCTGGCGATCGGCCTCGGCATGACGGCGTGGTCGTTCTACGCGATGACCGGCTGGATGCCCGACGTGTCGCAGACGACCATTGTGCTGATCGGCCTCGTGCAGGGCGCGGGCCTCGGCTTCCTGTTCGTGCCGCTGAGCGCCGCGACGCTCTCGACCCTGCCGGCCGAGAGCCGCACCGAGGGCGCCGGCATCTACAGCCTCGCGCGCAACATCGGCTCGAGCGTCGGCATCTCGGTCGTCAACGCGCTGCTCACCCGCAACACCCAGGTCAACCACGCCGACATCGCGGCGCACGTCACCGCGGTCAACCGCGCGCTGGAGAACCCGGCGGTCGCGCACTTCTGGAGCCCGTTCACCGCCGGCGGCCGCGCCGCGCTCGACGCGATGATCACGGCCCAGGCGCAAGTCATCGCCTACATCGACGACTACAAGCTCCTGATGATCGCGACGCTCGCCGTAATCCCGCTGCTGGTGGTGTTCAAGACGGCGCGGCCGCGAGCGGGGGAGCATGCGGTGGTCGCGGAGTAGTCAGTCAGCCGTTAGTGCGAAGCCCGCATGAAGCGAAGAGAAATGCGGGGAAAGCCTTTCCGCGGATAGGCAGTCCCGGATTACGGCGCTGCGCGCCTCCATCCGGGCTACAAGCGAGCGCTCGCCTCCTACTTCATCATCTGGCCGATCTTGTCGAGCACGGCGCGCGGCAGCGCGAGGGGCTCGCGCACCATGGCGTCGAGCTCTTCGCCGGTCGCGCCTGCGACCAGGAGCTGGCGCTTGCGGCATTCGGCGATGAAGTCGGGATCGGCGAGCATCGCATTGAACGCGGCGCGCAGCGCGGCGAGGCGCTTGGGCGGCACGCCGGGCGTCGTGATGATGGAGCGGCCGATCTCGGCGGTGCTCGCGGCCGCGCGCAACACCTGGCGGCCCTCGTCCGAGAGGGCGAGCTCGGGCAGGGTCGGCACGTTGGGGATCAGCGGATCGCGCTTGAGCGCGGCCTGATAGAGGAAGACCGCGCCCTTGCCGGAAAGCCAGTCGGGGTGGGCGACCTGGATGCCGGGCAGGCCGTAGGCACCGACAATGTCGACCTCGCCGCGCTCGACCGCGAGCAGGATCTCGCTCGTGCCCGCATAGCCGCGCACCATGTCGTTCACGGCGGCACTGACTATCTGAAGACTTCATCGACGACCTGAAGGCGGCGTCCGGCGCACGCTGTCGTGCGCATCGAATGGGTTCAAGATCGCGGCGCCGAGATCGGCAACATCGGCCGTATTCCGAGTCACCAGCGTCATTCCGTTGGCCTTGGCGGTTGCGGCGAGCAGCGCATCGACCGCCGACACTGAACGGATTGCGCTCATACGACCCCATTCGTCGGCAACGCGCTGGTCGATCGGCAGGATGCGCTCGGCAAACGACTCGCTCACCAGCGCCAGCCAATCCTCCAGGGCGCGAGCGCGCGCCGGCTCGCGCGGTCGCGCCCGCTCTATGCCTTTGCGGATTTCGCCCAGAACCAGGACGCTGAGATAGACATCCGCGTCGTCGATCGCGCCATACCAGCCGGCAACATTGGGATTGCACCGGGCGCCCTTGCGAACCTCCGAGATGACATTCGTGTCCAGCAGAAAGCTCACAGCACAACATCGCGGCCGAAGTCGCGCTCGCGAGTGAGATCGATGCCATCGAGCGGTGCGGCGGCGAGGAGTGCCTTGAGGCCCGTCGCTCGTGCGGCGCCAAAGCGCTCGCGCAGCAGCATGCGAGCCTCGGCTGCCCGCTCGGGATCGGCGAGCGCACGGGCGACGCCGCGGACAAGGACCGCATCCTCCTTGCGCACGCTGACCTCCACACGCACGACGCCCTGACGCCTGAGACGGCGGCGGTGGACAGCAAGGGAATTTGGCTTGCGTTGGGCCATGCGAAGGCTTTCCGGGTGCATTTATGTTTCCGGAAATATATCCGGAAATTCTTTGAAATGCAACTGGATCGCGGCCGCGCGCGTATACCGCATCCCCGGATCTCGGTCCTGGACATACCTTGGGCTCCGGCTCTAAACCCGACGCGCTGCCGGACATCGCTTGGCCGGAACAGGAGGACACGATGACCATCACACGCCGCGATCTCGTTGCCGGAGCCGGCGCCGGGTTTGGCCTCGCGCTGGTGCCGGGCCGCGCGCTTGCGGCCTATCCGGAGCGGCCGATCCAGCTCATCGTGCCGTTCGCGGCGGGCGGCAATGCGGACATCGTCGGCCGCATCACCGGGCAGCTGATCTCGGAGAAGCTCAAGCAGCCCGTCGTGGTGCAGGACCGCGCCGGCGCGGGCGGCAGCATCGGCGCTCAGCTGGTCGCGCACGCCGCGCCGGACGGCTACACGCTGCTGGTCGCCTCGAACGGGCCGATGACCATCAATCCCTTCGTGCAGGCGCATCTCGGCTACGACCCGCTCAAGGATTTCGCACCGATCGCGCTCACGAGCTACGTGCCGCACGTGCTGATTCTCAGCAACAAGGTGGAGGCCAAGACCGTCGCCGACTTCATCGCGCTGTCGAAGAAGGCGCCGATCACCATCGCGACCAGCGGCATCGGCAGCGCCAGCCACATGACGCTGGAGCGCCTCAAGGCCGCGACCGGCGCCGCGATCACGCACGTACCCTATCGCGGCGGCGGCGCGCTGCTGCCGGACGTGATCGGCGGCAGCGTCAACGGCGCGCTCACCGAGCTCTCGACCGCGCTGCCGCTGCACAAGGCCGGCCAGGCGCACATCCTCGCGATCGCGGCGGCGAAGCGCTCGAAGCTCGCGTCCGACATCGCGACCTTCGACGAGAGCGGCGTGAAGGGCTTCACGGCCGAGAGCTACATCGGCGTCGTCGCGCCGGCAAAAACCCCGCCGGACGTGGTGGCGAGCCTGCAACAGGCGATCGATACCGGGCTGAGCGGCGGCAAAGCCGTCGACACGCTGGTCAATCAGGGCTCCGAGATCGCGACGCCCGAGCAACGCACCGCCAAGGGTTTCGCGGCGTTTATCGCGGCGGAGTACAAGAAGATGGCTGAAGCGGCGAAGCTCGCGGGGATCAAGCCGCAGTAGGGGCACTGCCGAGTTCCATTCCGCGGCCGTCACGCGGGGGAAATCACCGCAAACTTGTCCATCGATCCCGCGCGATTGCGGTGTAGCATCGGCCGCACCGGACACGATCGCGCCGCGGAACTCGAAGGATAAGGTAGATCCATGTCACGTCATACGTACGCGCTGGCGGGCGCTCTCGCCCTCGGCCTCACGATCGCAGGCACGTCGCAGGTAACGCACGCGCTGCCCCTGTCGGCCAAGGCGGCGCCGGCGAGCCGCGCGGTCATCCTGGCCAAACGCGAATGCATCGCTTGGAAGCGGGTCAACGGCCGCTGGGTGTGCACCAACTGGAACGACTGCAAGCCCGGCGACAAGGTGTGCTGAGCCCGTCGCTCTAATCCGCGGCCGTGCGGCGTGCCTCGGCGCGCAACAGCTCCATGCACTCGAGATGCACGCGGGTCGGGTGCCAGTCGACCCGGGTGGCGACGCCGTCGGCGCGGGCGAGGTGCGGCGAGCGAAAGGGCAGCACCGTGAGCGCGGCGCTCTCTGGCGAGCGGGCGGCGAGGCGCGACATGAGGGTCAGTCGGTCCGAGCTCGCCAGCACACTGCGGTAGATCGCGAGCGACGTGGTCTCGATGGCGACGCGTGGCTGGCGCGGTAAATCCGCAAACATGCGCGCGAAAGCCTGGCGGCGCGGGGCGCCCGGCTCGGGCATGATCCAGCCGTAGCCGGCGAGGTCGCGCAGCGTCACGCGCTTCGCCCGGCGCAGCGGATGATGCGCGCCGGCGACCACCACGTAGGGATTGGCGAACAGACGCTCCTCGACCACGTCGATCGCCCAGGCGGGCCGGCGCAGCACCCCGAACAGGAGGTCGAGCTTGCCGGCACGCAGGTCGGCGAGCAGCGCGTCGTAGTGGCCGTCGATCACCTGCACCTGGGCGGTCGGATAGGCGGCGAGCAGCGCGCCCGCGGCCGCCGACAGGATGCGCTCGCCCGAATGCGGGATGTTGCCGATCGCGATGCGCGAGACGATGGAGCCCTGCGCGGCGTGGAGCTCCTCGAGGCCGTACGCGATCTCCTGCAACGCGACGCGGAAGCGGCGGGCGAGCTCGGCGCCCTGGGCATTGGCGGTGACGCCGCGCGCGGTGCGCTGATAGAGGCTGCGCTTGAGCGCGCGCTCGAGGTCGCGCGCGGTGCGCTGGAGCGACGGCTGGGCGATGGCGAGGCGACGCGCGGCGGCATCGATCGAGGGGCTCTCGGCGATGGCGATGAGGCCGCGCATCTGCGCGCCGGTCATCCGGTTGACGGCGGCAGCGGCATCGCCGCGGCCGACGAACGGGCTGCCGACGACCGGATCGCTCAGCGCCGCGCCGAGATGATCGAAGAAGCGCCGCACGCGCGGCAGCAGCACGGCGCCGAGGCCGGTGACGTAGCAGCCGGAGCGGCGGCGATCGAACAGACGGATGGCGAGCCGGGATTCGAGCGTGTGGATCGACTGGGTCAGCCCCGGTTGCGACAGATTGACCTCGCGCGCCGCGGCGCTGACGCTTTCGAGCCGCGCCGCGGATTCGAAGGCGCGCAGCTGGCGCAGCGAAAGAATGTCGAGCGGGGTCATGGAACAGGCCCTCTTTCCCTCTCCCCGCAGGGGAGAGGGTGGCGAGCGAAGCGAGCCGGGTGAGGGGCGCTCGGAGTTTAAATTCTGGCTCCGAGAGCCCCTCACCCCAACCCTCTCCCCGACGGGAAGAGGGAGCGCCACCGCTGTGCCAATATAGCAAAAACTTATGACCGTGGGCGCTGTTCCGATTGGTGTCGCGGCCTAACCTGTGTCACCCCTCGCAGCGACGGAGCGAAAGCGGTGGCGAAGCCGCGCAAGCGCCGCGCCGGGAGAACGCCCATGACGACCGCCTCACGCCGTCGAAATCGACCCACGCCGAACCGCCGGCGTCGCGCTGATGCTCGCGGGGCTCCTGCTCCCCGCCGGCACGGTACAGGCCGCCGACTACCCGACCAAGCCGATCCGCATCTTCGTACCGTATGGGCCGGGCGGCGTCGGCGATCTCACGGTGCGCATCCTGGCGCAGCGGATGGGCGAGAACCTGCACCAGCGCTTCGTCATCGAGAACCGGCCGGGCGCCGGCGGCACCCTCGCGATGAAGGGCGTGCTCGACGCGGCGGCCGACGGCTACGTGCTCGGCGAGATGGGCAACGGCCAGGCGATCGCCTCGACGCTGTTCACCCACCTGCCCTACGACGTCCTCAAGGATTTCTCGCCGGTCTCGGTCGCCGCCTCGTTCCCGGTGCTGATCGCGGTCTCGGGCGCCTCGCCCTACCGCTCGCTCAAGGACGTGGTCGAGGCGGCGCGCAAGAGCCCCGGCAAGCTCAATCTCGGCGCCATCAATCCGGGCAGCACGCAGAACCTGTCGGCACATCTGTTTCGGCAGATCACCGGGGTGGAGGTGACCGTCATCCCGTTCCGCACCACGCCCGACCTCGTGACCGCGTTGCTGCGCGGCGACGTCGACGTGGGATTCGATTACTACGCCGGGTTCGAGGGCAGCCTGCCGGACGGCAAGCTGCGCGTCATCGCGGTCTCGGGCGAGACGCGCGACGCCCTGCTCAAGGACGTGCCGACCGCGATCGAGAGCGGCTTTGCGCAATACGTGGTGACGAGTTGGAACGGCCTCACGACGCGCGCCGGCACGCCGCCCGAAATCATCAAGCTGCTCAACCGCGAGATCAACCGCGCGCTGGCGGCGCCCGATCTGCACGCGAAGGCGCGCGGCCTCGGCATCGAGGCGCGCGGCTCGACGCCGGAGGAGATGCAGGCCCGCCTCGCGCGCGACATCGCCAGGTGGCGCGAGGTGATCGACAAGGCGGGGATACCGAAGCAGTAGGTGAGACAGGCACGGCGTCATGCCCGCGCAAAGCCGTTCGAAGAACGGCGTCGCTTTGCTCGCCTATGTCGCGGGCATCCACGTCTTGCTTGGCGCGAAGGAAGGCGTGGATGGCCGGGACAAGCCCGGCCATGACGGAGTGTGGTCATGACATATCCCTTGAAGTTGAAAATCGCGATCGCGGACTACGGGCATACGCGCGCGCTCAAATCGGGCGACGTGCCGATCGCGGGCGTCGTGCCGGACTTCGTCGAGGTCAAGCCGATCATCGGCGCGTTTCGCCGCATGGTGCGCGACGTCGAGTTCGACGTCTGCGAGATGGCGCCGACCACCTACATGATAGCGCGCGCGCTCGGCGCGCCGTTCGTCGCGATCCCGGTGTTCCTGATGCGCCGCTTCCATCACGGCGGCTTCGTGGTGCGGCAGGAGTCCGGCATCAAGGTGCCGAAGGACCTCGAGGGCAAGCAGGTCGGCGTGCGCGCCTATTCGGTGACGACCGGCGTGTGGACGCGCGGCATCTTCATCAACGAGTACGGCCTCGACTCCGCGAAGGTGACCTGGGTGGTCGACGACGAGGAGCACGTCACGACCTTGCGGCTGCCGCCGAACGTGGTGCATGCGGCGGCGGGCAAATCGCTCGCCGGCATGATGGCGGCGGGCGAGCTGCAGGCGGCGTTCTCGGGGCCGGCCGGCATCGGCCGCGCCGGGCCGCCGACCGGCGCCTGGGAGAGCGGCGGGCAAGCGAAGACCGAGGTCTATCCGGAGCTGATCGCGGACGTGGAGAAGGCCGAGGCCGACTGGTTCCGGCGCACCGGCATCTATCCGATCCACGGGCTCGTGGTGGTGCGCAGCGAGGTGCTGTGGAAGCACCCGTTCGTCGCGCGCGCGCTCTATGACGCGTTCGTCGCCGCCAAGGCGCCGTATATCGCGCAGCTCAAGGGCAGCGCCGGCGACGACGCCAACGACAAGAAGTATCGCGGGCTGATGCCGCTGGTCGGCGATCCCCTGCCCTACGGAATGCAAGCCAACCTTCCGAGCATCGACGCGATGCTGATCTACGGGCTGCAGCAGAAGCTGATCCCCAAGCGCATGAGCCTCGACGAGGCCTTCGTCGATCCGGAGGCGTAGGGTGGGCAAAGGCGTGGCACCGCATCACCGCGTGGGCATAATCGCCAATCGCCTTTGCCCACGCGGATAACACGAGAAGGCGATTTTGCCCACCCTACGAGCTTGACCCATGGCACCCATCATCGACATCCATCCGCACGTCATCGCGACCGACACCGCACGCTTTCCGCTGGCGCCGCTCGGCGGCACGCAGTCGACCTGGTCGCGCGATCGGCCGACCTCGTGGCAGGACATGATCCGCGAGATGGACGCGGCCGGCGTCGCCAAGTCGGCGATCGTGCAGGCCTCGACCGCCTACGGCCACGACAACTCGTACGTCGCCGAGGCGATCGCCGCCTATCCGCGGCGCTTCACCGGCGTGTTCTCGGTCGACGTGCTCGCGCCCGACGCGGTCGAAAAGATGAAATTGTGGATCGGCAAGGGCTTTTCCGGCATGCGGCTCTTCACCACCGGCAGCACGATGCCGGGGCAGGCCACCTGGTTCGACGATCCGCGCTCGTTCCCGGCCTGGGAGTACGCCGGCGCGGCCGGACTGCCGGTGTGCATGCAGATGACGCCGCAAGGATTTCCGCAGCTGCGCGGCCTGATGGAGCGCTTCCCCAAGGTGCGCATCATCCTCGACCATCTGGCGCGGCCGCAGCTCGTCGAGGGCCCGCCCTACGCGGCCGACCAGCCGTTCTTCGACCTCGCGCGCTACGGCCAGGTTTTCCTCAAAGTCACGCCCGTCAACGTCACGCCGAAGGACTGGGGCAAGGCGACGCCGCAGACGTTCTTCGCCGCCGTCATCAAGGCGTTCGGCGCCGCGCGCATCGCCTGGGGCTCGAACTTCCCGGCCACCGCCGGCCCGCTCGCCGCCATCCTCAAGACCGCGCAGGCCGCGTTCGCGTTCGCGAGCGAGGCCGAACGCGACTGGATCTTCGGCAAGACCGCACAGGCGCTCTATCCGCGTCTTGCCGACTGATTCATTTGCGCATGTTCTTGTCGGCGAACCGGCGTCCACTTCGCCGGAACATGCGCGCAACAGAAGGAACCGCCATGCCGACCGTGATCGACATCCACCCGCACATCATCGCCGACGACACCAAGCGCTATCCGCTGGCGCCGCTGGGCGGGCATCAGTCCGACTGGTCGCGCACGCGGCCGGTAACGACCGAGCAGATGCTCGTCGCCATGGACAAGGCGGACGTCGCCAAGGCCGCGATCGTGCAAGCCTCGACCTGCTACGGGCACGACAACTCTTACGTCGCCGACGCGGTCGCGGCGCATCCGGATCGCTTCACCGGCGTGTTCTCGGTCGACGTGCTCGCGGCCGACGCGCCCGAACGCATGCGCCACTGGGTCGGCCGGAAGCTCAGCGGCATGCGGCTGTTCACCTTCGGCAGCACCATGCAGAACCAGGCGTCGTGGCTCGACGATCCGCAGAGCTACCCGGCGTGGGAATGGGCGGGGGAGCTCGGGCTGTCGATCTGCCTGCAGATGTCGGCCAAGGGCCTGCCGCAGATGATCCGCATGGCCGAGCGCTTTCCCAAGGTGCGCATCCTGCTCGATCATTGCGGGCGTCCGGCACTCGAGGACGGCCCGCCCTATGCGGCGGCCGAGAGCCTGTTCGCGCTGGCCAAATATCCCAACGTCTATCTCAAGCTGACGCAGCGCAACTTCACCGAGTCGCGCAACGGCAAGGCGACGCCGGAGACGTTCTTTCCCAAGCTGGTGGCGATTCGACGAGCATAACGAGCTCAACAATCTCCATCTGCGCTACAGCCTGAAGTTCTGATCGGCGATCTCGCACCGGACGGTGGCGTTCAGCGCCTGTAGCAGGCCGCGCAGCATGCGGTCGATGTCGGTCGCGGCAAGCCGGTCGGCCGCCTGCGGCGTCAGCAGCAGATGGTCGATCCTCGAGGCCTTCGTCGCGCATCCAGCGGCCGGCCTGATAATCCCAGAAACTGTAGCGGTGCGGCTCGGGGTGATGGACGCGGAACGCGTCGATGAGCCCCATATTGAGCAGCACGCCAAAGAGTCACCGCGCAATTCCGGACGGCGCGCACATCCTTGCCGCCACGCGGCCGGATCATAGACATCGTCGTCGGTCGGGCAGATGTTGTAGTCGCCGGCGAGGACGCCACGGGCGGCTCGGTTCTCGAGCAGCGCGCCCGCGTGCGCCTCGGAGCCGCCGCAATCCAGGCGAGCTTATAAGCTGTATTTCTCAGATGCCGACGGGAGTTGCCGTTCGGCAGATAGATCGAGGCGAACAGCGGCAAATCGCCGATGGTCGCCTCGATATAGCGCGCCCTGCGGGTCGCTGTCATCGCCCGGCAGGCCGCGGACGATGTCGCGCGCGGGCTCCTTCGACAGGATGGCGACGCCGTTATAGCTGCGCTGCCCCAAGGTCTCGATGTGATAGCCCAGGCCCTTGATCTTGAGCGCCGGAAAATCGGCATCGAGGCGTTTCTCTCTTGCAGGCGCAGTACCGTCGGGCTTCGCCTCTTCGCGCCAGGCGAGGAGATGCGTGAGCCTGGCCTTAACCGAGTTGACGTTCCAGGTCGCGATCTTCATGGAACCTCGCTCCCTGTTAGAGCCTCTGAATGGGGCTGCGCCGTGGCGATGCGTTCCAGATAAGCCGTCCTGTCGCGCCGGATGTCAGCCAGAGTCCCTTCGATCGTGCTCGCGTCGAGCGTGCGGCCCCATTGCGGAATCCGCCCGGAAACGCGTTCATCGAATAGACGCGCCGAGGACAGAGGTCGCCGAGCGTGGATTTGTAATGACCGGGCTCCCAGTACCAGCGCATCTCCGCGCGCCGGTCGCCGGCGTCGGGCACTGCTTCGGTGGTGTAGGCGTGGTCGCCGGAAAAATCGAGGAGCCGAACGGCCGCGGGCCGGCCGTCTCCCGTCCGTTCGATTACCTTCACGAGCGCGCGTTTCCAGGCTTCGAAGCTGTCCCACAGCCCCACGCGGTGCAGTGTACCGAGATAATCGGCATGATAGGGATGAATGTAGAGGACGAGGGCGACGTGATGCGCCCGCGCCGTCTGCAGGATGCGCTCGAAGTTGCGGAAGCCGGCATTGGCGCCGGGGTCGCTGAAATCCGATTTCACGTAATGGCGGTACTGGGCTTCGTAGATCGCGGTCTTTTGCGCGAACAGCTCGCGGTAGCCGCTGCGCGCGACGAGAAGGCGATAGTCGTGCAGCGGATTGAATCCCTCGGGCGTCATCGTCACGCTTGTCTCGGGGTTCTGGTCGAGCACCGTCTCGACGCTATCGAGCAGCGCGTCGATCGTCAGCGTCGTCGTCAGCCGGTGCCGCCAGATTTGCGCGGCCCGCGCCGGATTGGGCTCGCCGTCGCGTCCGACCAGCAGGCGGCGCTCGTCGCTGCTGACCGGCGGCGGGCCAGTGGCGGCGCCATCGCGCGTGGACAGGAAATCAAAGATGTCGAGCCCGAGGACGGCGGTGCGGGGAGGACCGACGGCGATCGCCTCCTGGAGCATTCGCCACGCGGTGAACAGGCCCGGTCCCGCCTCCGCCGCGTTGAACACCGGCCCGCTATCCGCCGGCCACAGCGGGCCGGTCGGATGGAGCTCGATTTCCACACGGATATTCCCGACCAGGGTCGCGGGCCGCACCCGCTCCAATTGACGGGTTTTGGCACTGCCGACCTGCTCATAGACCCTGGGTTTCAGCGCGGTCAGGCGGGGAGCGTCTGGGTCCCGTAGATGCGATAGGGATGGACCAGGATGGTGAAGGCCACGGTCAGCGGCGCCAAACCCGGCACAGGTGGCGGCGACCAGATAAAGAGGTAGGCGGCGCGGGTTCATGCCGGCCGCCTAGCTGGAGAATTGCCGTCGAGATCGCTGGCCCTGGTGATCGATACATCCCCAGGAATGCGATGGCGCCGACCGCCACCGCCCAGCCCGGCGACGGCGACCGGCCAGGATCGCGGTGGGAATCCGCGCCGCCATGGTCGGCGCGGCAGCGCACGATCGAAATCGAGCGCCGGCTGCCGATCGGCAAGCAGTTCCTCAGCGTGCTCGGGAAGAGCAGCGCGAGGCTCAGCAGCGCCGCGATCCAGAGATAGCTCCGGATGAGCTGCGCGCCGGATTCCTTCGACGAAGGCGATCCCCAAGGCGGTCAGCCAATGGCGTTCCTGCCCGAAGACGAAGGCCAAGCCCTTCGGGGATGGAATCCCGTTCCCCCACTCATGCCGCGCAGCATCGCGAGCGCCGCGCTCTTCGCTCGGCGCGCGGAAGAACACCCAGCCGACCACCGCGGCAAGGAAGGTCAGACGAACAGATGATCGAGCCGGCGCGCGTCGCTGTCAAACGGCCGGTACGGAGGCGCCCAGAGCGCCCGCCAGCCGTGGTTGACGATGAGGTGGAGGGCCTGTGCAACCGCCCCGCAGCACGAAGGTCCAGCTTCGCGCCGTGCCAGCGGTCCCCGCCGAGAAAGCACTGGTGATCATGATGGTCGGGTTGACATGGCGGCGGAGCTTGCCAGCGGCGGTTTCCGCCGAGCGGCAGTTAAAGGTGATCGCGGAGAAAGCGCGGACAGGGTCATGTGCCAGCGGCGCCAGAACTCGATGATGCTCGTCGCCTTGTAAGGCGAGAGAAATTCATCGGGAAGCGGATGCCGCAGCACCGCGCGAGCCCGATCGCCATGTCCGAGTAACCGGAAAAATCGAAATGAGACTGGAGGGTGTAGGCAAGGGCGCCACCCCAGGCGAAAAAGAAGTCGAGCGGCCGACCGGCGGCGGCGGCGGCGAAGACGGGCGAGGAATACTGCGCGATACCGTCGGCGAGAAAGGATTTCTTGGCGAGGCCAATGAACAGCATGGTGATGCCGACGGCAAGATCGGAAACATCGAGCCCGCGTCGGCCGTCATGGGGAAGCTGCGGGCCGATCTCGCGATAGCGCAGGATCGGACCGGCGACGAGGCGGGGAAAGAATGCGACGAAGAAGGCGTAGCGCAGCAGGCTGCCTTTCCGCGTCTGACCGCGCCGCGCGTGACGAGAAAAGTGATCTGCTCGAAAGTGAAAAAGGATATGCCGAGCGGCAGAACGATGTGTCCGAGGGTGAATTGGGTCCCGAGGACATCATCCACAGTCCCGACGAAGAAATTCGCGTATTTGAAGACCGCCAGCAGGGCCAGATTGAAGGTAATGCCCACGGCGAGCAAAACCCCCGACTGCCGCTCGGGCACCTCTTGCCGTGAGGACGCGGCCCAGCCCGTAATTGACCAGGATCGATCCGATGGAGAAGCGCGAGATACCGCACGTCCCACCAAGCGTAAAAGAACAGCGATGCCGCGAAGAGCGTGCCGAATTCCCGCGACGGCGCTATGGCGTAGAAACGAGATAATAGCCGACAAGCGTCAGCGGCAGAAAAACGAAGAGGAATTCGTGCGAGTTGAACAGCATCGGATCAGCCGCCGATAAGCAAAGGCGGCACGAACGCTAGCATTTCTGCCGGGATACGCGGAAGCCAAAAGCGGCGTCCGCGACGCTTCCAGCGCGCCGAAACGTCCTTAGCGGTGAGTAGCGGCCTGGGAACGGCCGCGCAAAAGGCGGCTGTCGACCGACGGAGAAGGAATTGCCGCAGCCGCAGGACGAGGCGGCGTTGGGATTGCGGACCTGGAAATAGGCGCCCATCATGTCTTCGATGAAATCGATCTCGGCGCCCTTGACGAGGTCGAGCGAGGTTTCGTCGATCACCAGCTCGACGCCGTCGCGCGCGAAGACGAGATCGTCGTCGCGCCGGTCGTCATCGAAGGTGAAGCCGTACTGGAAGCCCGAGCAGCCGCCGCCGGACACGGCCAGGCGCAGGAAGGAATTGGGCGCGCCTTCCTTTGTCTTGAGCTCGGCGATTCGCCGCGCCGCGCTCTCGGTCAGCGTCACGTGCAAGTCGGGCGGATTGCCGCGGCCGTCGGCCATGGCGCACTCCTTGAGATTCTGCGCCCCTTTATCTAGGCAATCCGCGCGCTATGTCAAATTGCCGCCGCAAAGTTGCGCCGGCGCGGCCCGAGGGGCTAGGTTGCCGTGCCATGATGCCGGGCTTGGCCCCTTATTCATCCCGCCCCGAAATCGAGCCGCGGCCGGCTCCATGCCGAGCCCGAAAGCCCGACGCGCACGGCGTTCCAGCGCGACCGCGACCGCATCATCCACTCGACCGCCTTCCGCCGGCTGCAATACAAGACGCAGGTCTTCGTCTCGCACGAGGGCGACCATTACCGCACGCGCCTGACGCACAGCCTCGAGGTCGCGCAGATCGCGCGCAGCATCGCCCGCGCGCTCGGCCTCAACGAGGATTTGGCCGAGGCGCTGGCGCTGGCGCACGATCTCGGCCACACGCCGTTCGGCCATGCCGGCGAGGAGGCGCTCGATGCGGCGATGAAGCAGCATGGCGGCTTCTCGCACAACGATCAGACCCTGCGCATCCTCACTCGCCTCGAACGGCGCTATGCCGGGTTCGACGGATTGAACCTCACCTGGGAGACGCTCGAAGGCACGGTGAAGCATAACGGCCCGCTCGCCCGGGCGACGCTGCCCTTCACCATCGCCGACTATGTCACGCGGCACGATCTCGAGCTGGCGACCTGGCCCTCGGCCGAGGCGCAGGTTGCGGCGCTCTCCGACGACATCGCCTACAACAATCACGACATCGACGATGGTTTGCGCGCCCAGCTCTTCAGCGTGAAGGACCTCGCCGATCTGCCGTTCGTCGGCCCCGTCTTCGCCGAAGTCGCTTCGCGCCATCCCGGACTCGAGGAGCCGCGCCTCGTGCACGAGGCGATCCGCCGGCTCATCGACCGCATGGTGAACGATCTCGTCGGCGAGACGCGGCGGCGGATCGAGGAGGCGCGCGATCGAGACCGTCGCCGATATTCGCGGGCTCGGCCGGCCGGTCGCCGCCTTCTCCGAGCCGATGCGTGCCAACGACCGCGCGCTCCGGGCGTTTCTCATGGAGCGCATGTACCGCCACTACCGGGTGAGCCGCATGGCGGCGAAGGCGAAGCGCATCGTCGGCGAGCTGTTCGCGCTGTTCTGCGCCGAGCCGCTCTGCCTGCCGACCGAGTGGCGCGTGCAGACGCGCGGCCCCGACGCGGCGGAGACCGTGCGCACCGTCGCCGACTACATCGCCGGCATGACCGACCGCTTCGCGCTCGACGAGCATTGGCGCCTGTTCGACCGCTACGCGACGACGTGATGAATCTGTTTTCGCATTTCCAGCGTCTGATCGTCGGCGAGATCGAGGCGCTCGCGCGCGCCGGCGAACTCGCAGCGGGGCTCGATGCGCGGCGCGTGGCGGTCGAGCCGCCGCGCGATCCCGCGCATGGCGATCTCTCGACCAACGCCGCCATGGTGCTGGCGAAAGCGGCGCAGCATGGCGCCCAAGGCGCTCGCCGCGCTGCTCAAGGCGCGGCTCGAGCGCCTTCCCGACGTGAGCGCGGTCGAGACCGCCGGGCCCGGCTTTCTCAATCTGCGGCTCGCGGATTCGTTCTGGCACGCGCGGCTTGCCGAGCTGCTGCGCGCCGGCCGGTCCTATGGCGACGCGACCCTGGGCCAAGGCCGCAAGGTCAATGTCGAATATGTTTCGGTCAACCCGACCGGGCCGCTCCATGTCGGCCATGGCCGCAGTCGCGGTGGTGGGCGACGCGCTCGCCGCACTCCTCGCCAAGGCGGGCTTCGCCGTCTGCCGCGAATATTACATCAACGATGCCGGCGCGCAGGTCGATATGCTTGGCGCGGTCGCTCCATCTGCGCTACCGCGAGGCGCTGGGCGAGAGCGTGGCTGCGATCCCCGAGGGCTTTATCCCGGCGATTATCTCAAGGACACCGCGCGGACGCTCGTCGCGCGCGACGGCAAGAAATGGCTCGGCGCATCGGCAGAGGCAGTGGCTCGCCGCGCTGCGCGAATTCGCGGTCGCGGAGATGATGGCGCTCATTCGCGCCGATCTTGCGGAGCTCGGCGTGCGGCAGGACGTGTTCACCTCCGAGCGCGCGCTCGTTGCCTCGGGCGCGATCGAGGACGCGCTGCGCATGCTCGAAGCGGCGAACCTCGTCTATGTCGGCACGCTCGAGCCGCCCAAGGGCATGCTGCCCGAGGATTGGGAGCCGGTGCCGCTCACGCTCTTCCGCGCGAGCCAGTTCGGCGACGATGTCGACCGCCCGCTCAAAAAGTCGGACGGCTCCTGGACCTATTTCGCCGCCGACATGGCCTATCACCTCGACAAGGTCCGCCGCGGCTTTGCCGAGATGATCGACGTTTGGGGCGCCGATCACGGCGGCTATGTGAAGCGCATGCAGGCGGCGGTGAAGGCGCTGACCAACGGCGCCGGCGCGCTCGACGTGAAATTGTGCCAGCTCGTCAATCTCTTCGACCGCGGCGAGCCGGTGCGGATGTCGAAGCGCGCCGGCACGTTCGTCACCTTGCGCGAGGTGGTGGAGCAGGTCGGCAAGGATGTCTTCCGCTTCGTCATGCTGACCCGGCGCAACGACCAGCCGCTCGATTTCGACTTCGCCAAGGTGGTGGAGCAGTCGAAGGACAATCCCGTCTTCTACGTGCAATATGCGCATGCGCGCGCCTCGTCGGTGCTGCGCAACGCGCGCGAGACATTTGCGGCGGCGGAGATTGCGCCCGCCGCCTTGGCCGCGGCGCCGCTCGAGCGGCTGATCGAGCGCGAGGAGATCGCGCTCATCCGCCATCTCGCCAACTGGCCGCGCATCGTCGAGGGCGCCGCCGAGGCGCACGAGCCGCACCGCATCGCCTTCTATCTGCACGACCTCGCCGCCGCGTTCCACGGGCTTTGGACCAAGGGCAAGGACGATGCGAGCCTGCGCTTCATCATCGAGCGACGCGCGCGAGCTGACTTTGGCGCGGCTCGCGCTCGTCCAGGGCGTGGCGTTCGTCGTGGCGTCGGGGCTTGCCGTGTTCGGCGTCGAGCCGGTCGAGGAGATGCGGTGATGTCCTATCGTGCGGGTCTCGAAGCCGGCGAGCCGCGGTCCGTGCGCCGGAACGGCCCGCTGATCATCGTCGTGCTGCTGCTGGTGATGGGCGCTTCGGCCGCCGGCCTGTGGGCGGCGTGGCGCATCATCGCTCACCAGGGCGCCGGCGGCGCAGTGCCGCTCATCCGTGCCGACGAGCGGCCGGTGAAGGTGGCGCCCGCGAATCCCGGCGGCATGGCGGTGCCCGACCAGAACATCTCCATCCTCAACGACAAGCGTCCGACCAATTCGCGGGTCGAGCAGCTCTTGCCGCCGCCGGAAACGCCGCTGCCGCGCCCGGTGCCGGCCGAGCCTGCCGTCACCGAAGCGCCGCCCGCAGCCGCTTCGGTCGCCGCCCCGGCGGCGAGCGCGCCGCCCGCTCCCACGACCGCGCCGGCTCCTGCGCGGAGCCGCCATCGCCGTCGCGCCGACGCCTCCGCCTGCGGCGGCGCCCGCGTCAGTGCCGCAGCAAGCTGCGACGGCGACGGGCTATCGCCTGCAAGTGGGCGCGGTGCGAACGCTAGAGGCGGCGCAGCAGGAATGGAGCCGGCTGAAGCGCGCGCACGCGGACATTCTCGGCAAGCTCGACATGCGCGTCGCCCGCACCGATCTCGGCGCGCGCGGCGTTTTCTATCGCATCGAGGCCGGCCCGATCGGCGATGGCGCGGCGGCGCAGCGTTCCTGCGACGAGCTGAAGAGCCGCAAGGTCGGGTGCATTCTTGTCCGACCGTGAGCCGCTCGCCGCGATCTTCGGCCTGTCGGGCACAATCCTTTCCGCCGACGAGCGCGCCTTTCTCGGCGACGCCGATCCGCTGGGCTTCATCCTGTTCGCGCGCAATTGCGCGGAGCCGGATCAGGTGCGGCGCCTCGTCGACAGCTTGCGCGATTGCGTCGGGCGCGCCGACGCGCCGGTGCTGATCGATCAGGAGGGCGGGCGCGTCACAAGGCTCAAGCCGCCGCACTGGCCCGCCTATCCGGCGGCGGGTGCGATCGCGGCCCTGGGTGGCACGCGAGCGCGCGACGCCGCGCGATTCGGCGCGCGCCTCATCGCCGACGATCTGGCAAAGCTCGGCATCACGGTCGACTGCATGCCGGTGCTCGATCTGCCGACCGCAGGCGCGGATCCCGTGATCGGCGACCGCGCCTATGGCGACACGCCAGCCGCGGTCGCTGCGCTCGGCGGCGCCGTTTGCGAAGGGCTCCTGGCGGGCGGGGTGCTGCCCGTCCTGAAGCACATCCCGGGCCACGGCCGGGCGAATGTGGACAGCCATCACGCCCTGCCGCGGGTCGATGCGCCGCTGGCCACGCTCGAGGAGCACGATTTCGCGCCGTTCCGCGCACTGGCCGCGATGCCCTGGGCGATGACCGCCCATATTCTCTATGCCGCGCTCGATCCGGCCGATCCCGTGACCTTGTCGGCGCGGCTGATCGGCGAGGCGATTCGCGGTAGCATCGGCTTCGATGGCGTGCTCCTGTCCGACGATCTCTCCATGGCGGCCTTGCCCGGCGGCCTGGGCGATCGCGCCCGGCGCGCGCTTGCGGCGGGCTGCGACCTCGTTCTCCACTGCAACGGCGATCGGGCCGAGATGAGCGCGGTCGCGCGGTCCGCCGCCCCGCTCTCCGCCCCGGCACGGCGCCGCCTCGATGCCGGCGAGACGCTGCGCCGCGCCCGCAGCGAGCCGTTCGACCGCCGCGCCATGGAGCTGCGATTCGCCGCGCTGATGGCGGGAGAGGGGTGATTTTGGATTTTTCGCCCCTGCTTTTGCGCCTGTCGGTCACCGCGCTGCCGGTCATTATGGCGATCACTTTGCACGAGGCGGCGCACGGGTTCGTCGCCCATCGCTGCGGCGATGATTCCGCCTACCAAGCAGGCCGCGTCACGCTCAATCCGCTGCGCCACATCGATCTCTACGGTACCATCCTGCTGCCGCTCATTCTGCTCGTCGTCTCGCAGGGGCGCTTCATGTTCGGCTATGCCAAGCCCGTGCCGGTCGCGTTCGCGCGATTGCGGCGGCCGCGGCGCGACATGGTGCTGGTCGCGGCCGCGGGACCGGCGACGAATCTCGCCCTGGCGCTGGTTTCCGCGGGCCTCCTGCGGCTCTGCGCCATGGCCTCGCTCGGCCATGGGCCCGGCGCGGCGGAGACGGCGCTCGGCTGGATTGGCGCGAACCTCTATGTCTCCATCCTCGTCAATGCGCTCCTCGCAATCTTCAACATGATCCCGCTGCCGCCGCTGGACGGCGGCCGGGTCGCGGTGGGGCTGCTGCCGGAGGCCCTCGCCGTGCCGCTGGCGCGGACCGAGCGCTACGGCATCCTCATCCTCATCACCGTCATCGTGGTGGTGCCGATGATCGCCGCGTCGTCCGGCAGCCATCTCGATCTTCTGGCTTATGTGGTGGATCGGCCGGTAAACTGGTTCATGAGCGCGATGCGCTTCGTGTCGGGCATGCCCCATGAGTGAGCTGGAACCGTTCGAGGATGCGCGGCCGCAGCCGGAGACGGCCGATCTCGTGGTGGACCTCGACGGCTACGAGGGGCCGATCGACGTGCTGCTCGCCCTCGCGCGCGAGCAGAAGGTCGATCTCATCCACATCTCGATCCTCAAGCTCGCCGACCAGTTCCTCGCCTTCATCGCCGCCGCGCGCCGCCTCAAGCTCGAGCTCGCCGCCGACTATCTCGTCATGGCGGCGTGGCTCGCTTATCTCAAATCGCGCCTGCTGCTGCCGCAGCCGCCGGTGCCGGACGAGCCGTCGGGCGAGGAGCTCGCGGCGGCGCTCGCCCAGCAGCTTCAGCGGCTCGAGGCGATGCAGCAGGCGGGCATCCGACTCATGGCGCGGCCGCAACTGGGGCGCGACGTGTTCCGGCGCGGCGCGCCCGAGGGACTGCCGCGCGTCCTGGTGCCGGTGTGGGACGTGTCGCTCTATGACCTGCTCAAGGGCTATGGCGACGGCCGTCAGCGCAAGGAGGGCGCGGTCCTCCACATCTCGCCGCCCGAACTCCAATCGATGGACGATGCGCTGCAGCGCCTGTCGCGGATGCTCGGCCGCATCCCTGATTGGCGCAGCCTGATGAGCTTCCTGCCGCCGGTCGGCGGCGGCGGCATCGTCTGGCGCTCCGCCATCGCCGCGACCTTCACGGCGAGCCTCGAGCTTGTGCGCTCGGGCAAGCTGCAGCTTCGCCAGGATTCGCCGTTCGGCACCATCTATCTCCGCAGCCCGCCAGAGAGCCCATGATTCCCGATATCGATCCCCATCCCGATCAGTTGCGGCTCGTCGAGGCGCTGCTCTTCGCGTCCGCCGCGCCGCTCGACGAGACGAGCCTCAAGGAGCGGCTGCCCGACGGCGCCGATGTCGCGGCGCTCCTCGCCGAGCTCGAGGCGCTCTACGCGCCGCGCGGCGTCAATGTCGTGCGCGTCGCCAATGGCTGGACCTTGCGCACCGCGCCCGACCTCGCGCCGCGCCTCAAGCTCGAGCGCAAGGTGTCGCGCAAACTGTCGCGCGCCGCGGTCGAGACCCTGGCGATCGTCTCCTATCACCAGCCGGTGACGCGCGCCGAGATCGAGGACATCCGCGGCGTCATCATCAGCAAGGGCACGCTCGACACGCTGATGGAGGCGGGCTGGATCATGCCGAAGGGCCGCAAGCAGACCGTCGGCCGTCCCGTGACCTGGGTCACGACCGACGATTTCCTGCTGCATTTCGGTCTGGGCGATCTCGCCGATCTCCCCGGCATGGACGAGCTGCGCGCCGCCGGCCTCATCGGGCCGCGCGCGGTCACGACCCTGACCGAGACCGCGCCCGAGCCTGAGCGCGAGCCGGAGGCCGAGGAAGAACCCGAGCCGGAACAGAACGG
>CAVPGG010000114.1:0-4363 GCA_963703755.1 uncultured Pseudomonadota bacterium | reverse complement strand
TCGTTTACGTTGGCCGGCGTCACCATCAGATAAAGCGGTTGATCGGCATCCGGATCATAGACGATGTGCGCCTTGGCGCCGCAAACATCGGTCGAAAACGTCGCCCAATCACCGCTCAAGCCGCTGAGCCGCACGCTCGTCGAATTAATCAGCCGCACACAATCGCCGATCTTGCGTTGACCGCCGCGTGCAGCCGCATCATCAGCGCGGAAAGAACCCCGGAAAATACTTCCACCGGACGAGACGCGTTCGCCGTCGACAGCGCCGAGCGCGACACCTCGCACCCCCCAAGATGATAAAGCTTGCTCGCATGACTGCGAAGCCCCGCTTTCGATCTCGCGAAGCCCGCGCGCGCCCCACAGTTGCGCGTACAGCATTGCGATCAGATGAGCCTTGGTCTTCAGACCACGCTCATCAGGTTCGGCCCCGTATTGCTCCACAAGCTGATCGAGGACCTTCCACGGAACGTCCTTCAACAGCCCGTAAAAAACGATATTCTGATGCTGCACGGCGTTGATCCTTTCTCGCGTCCAGATCATTCGTAACCACCTGAATGCGAGTAGAATCAATGCCGTGCGCTTCTTCAAGCACGATCCGTGCCGGACAGCTGTGGGCTTGTCCCGGCCATCCACGCCTTGCTTGCTGTGGGTCGTGAAGGCGTGGATGCCCGCGACAAGCGCGGGCATGACGACCTACCGTTTCCCGACCTTCTCGATCCAATCCGCGAAGGCCTGCATGAACTTGCCGAGAAACTCGCGCGTGCCGGCGTTGGCGAGGTTGCCATTGTCGTCGAACAGGTTGGCGGCGCCGCCCACATAGGCTTCCGGCTGCAGCAGCATCGGCACGTTGAGAAAGACCATCGACTGGCGCAGGTGATGGTTGGCGCCGAACGCGCCGATCGCTCCCGGCGACACGCTGATCACGGCGCCGGGCTTGCCGTCCCACACGCTCGCACCGTAGGGCCGCGAGCCGACGTTGATCGCGTTCTTGAGTGCGCCCGGCACCGAGCGATTGTATTCGGGCGTCACGAACAGCACCGCATCGGCGGGCTTGACCTGGTCGCGGAATGTCTGCCAAGCGGCAGGCACCTTGCCGGCCGCATCGTCGTCTTGGTTGTAGAGTGGCAGGGCGCCGATCTCGACGATCTGCAGCTTGAGCGCGGCCGGCGCCAGCGCCGGCAGCGCATTGGCGACCTTTCGATTGAACGAATCCTTGCGCAAGCTGCCGATGATGACCGCGACGTTCGCCATGTGATTTCTCCGCAATGAGATACCGATGATTGAACCGAGGGCCGTGTCCGGAACGCCGGGGCCGGCGCCCGGTTCATATCAGGAGCAAACTCGCCATGATCAAGTGCATCAGCGCGATCACGCTTGCGACCCACGACATGGCCCGCGCCGTGGGTTTCTATCGCGCGCTCGGGTTCGACATCGCGCACGGCAGCGAGGATGCGGCGTTCACGAGCTTGCGCGCCGGCACCGGCTTTCTCAACCTGATCGCGGAGAGCGAGGCGCGCCAATGGTCCTGGTGGGGCCGCGTGATCTTCCATCATGCCGACGTGGACGCGCTGTATGCCCGCGCGCTTGCGGCCGGCCTGCGTCCGGAGGCAGCGCCGCGCGACGCGCCCTGGGGCGAGCGCTTCTTCCACCTGACCGACCCGGATGGCCACGAGTTGAGCTTTGCGTGGCCGCTGCGCCGGGCCGAGTGATGCGCGTCGTCATTGCGCGTGGATATTGGCGGCCTTGATGACCTGCCCCCATTTGTCGATCTCGGCGCGCAGGAACGCGGCCAGCTCCGCCGGCGTCGAGCCGACCACGACCGCGCCGCCGTTCTCCAGCTTCTCCCGCACCGCCGGCGCGGCGAGCGCCCTTACGGTATCGACGTGGAGCTGCTCGACGATCTCATGCGGCGTCTTCACTGGCACGAAAAACCCGGACCATGACGACACCTCGGCGCCCGCAACCCCCGCTTCGGCCATCGTCGGCAGCTCGGGCGCGACCGACAATCGCTTCGCCGTCGCGACCGCCAGCGCGCGCAATTGGCCTTGCCGGACCAGCGGAAGGCTCGACGACGTGAAATTGATCATCATGTCGACGCGGCCCGGGATGAGATCGGCGAATATGGCGCCGGCGCCGCGATAGGGCACATGCGTCATGTCGATCCCGGCGCTGCGCCGGAACAGCTCGGCCGCGAGATGGAGCGAGGAGCCGTTTCCCGACGACGCATAGCTGAGCTTCTTCGTCTTCGCGTAGGCGATGAACTCCTGCACGGTGTGCGCCGGCGACGAATTGGGCACGACCATGACGAGCGGGTAGAGCGCGATCAGCGTGACCGGCGCGAAATCGGCGACCGGGTCATATGCGAGCGTGCGATAGAGATACCGGTTGGTCGCGTGAAAGAACGAGGTGATGAGCACCGTATGGCCGTCGGGATCGGCATGGGCGACGAGCTCGGCCGCGATGTTGCCGCTTGCGCCCGACTTGTTCTCGACCACCACGCGCTGGTCCCAGAACTTCTCGAGCTGGGCGCCGACGATGCGCGCCGTCAAGTCGATGCCGCCGCCGGGCGCGAGCGGGCAGATGACATGCACGGGGCGCGCCGGCCAGGGCGCGGCGCGCGCGATGCGCGGCATGGCGACCGACGCGGCGCCGGCCAGCGCGATGAATTGGCGCCGTCGCAAGCCATCCTGCGGCATCGCAAATCCCCCCGACGAGCGCGATCGCATCGCGTGGCGCGAACCTAGCACCTTCGGCGGCTTCGCGGAAAGGCGCAGCGATCCTTCAATATCCCAACGCGAAGGCGCCCTTCGCGCGCGTGTCGGCGGCGCCGATCAGGCCGGCCGGCGTCGCCGCGATCGAGTTCGCCGAGCCGCCGGTCGGGCCGACACGCACCTTGTGGCCGCGCGCCACGAGCGCGCGCACGACGTTCCGGCGGCAGCGTGCGCTCGACCACGACCTCGTCGGGCAGCCACTGGTGGTGGATGCGCGGCGCCGCGACCGCGTCGGCGATCGGCTTCTTGAAATCGATCGCGTTCACCAGCACCTGCAGCACCGTGGTGATGATCCGGCTGCCGCCGGGCGCGCCGGTGACGAAGGCCGGCGCCCCGTCCTTGAGCACGATGGTCGGCGTCATCGAAGAGAGCGGCCGCTTGTGCGGCCCGGGCGCGTTGGCGGCGCCGCCGACCAGGCCGAAGGCGTTGGGGGCGCCGGGCTTGGCGGCGAAATCGTCGAGCGTGTTGTTGAGCAGGATGCCGCTCGAGCCCGCCACCAGGCCGAGCCCGTAGTTGAAATTGAGCGAGGTCGTCATCGCGACCGCGTTGCCGCGCTCGTCGACGATCGACACGTGGGTGGTGTTGCCGCCGCTCGAGCGCGGCGGCGCGGTGGCGCGGATGTCGAGCGACGGCCGCGCCTTGTTGCGGTCGACGGTGGCGCGCAACTCCTCCGCATAAGGCTTGGAGATCAGCCGCGCGATCGGCACGTCGACCGCGTCGCTGTCGCCGAGATATTCGGCGCGGTCCGCATAGGCGAGCCTCATCGCCTCGATCATCAGGTGCAGGTTGGCGGGCGTCGGCGCCGCGAACTCGCGCGGCGGGAAACCTTCCAGGATGTTGAGCATCTCGATCAGGTGCACGCCGCCCGACGATGGCGGCGGCATCGAGACGATCTCGTAGCCGCGGTAGCTGCCGCGCACCGGCGGGCGCTCGATCGCGGCGTAGCCCTCGAGGTCGCCGCGGGTGATGCGTCCGCCCGCCGCGCGCGTCGCCGCCACGATCTCGTCGGCGATCGGGCCGGTGTAGAAGGCGCGCGGGCCCTCGTGCGCGATCGCGTCGAGCGAACGGGCAAGATCCGCCTGTACCAGCAGGTCGCCATAGCCGAGCGGCGTCCCGTCGCGCTTGAGGAATATCTTCGCCGAGGACGGGAAGCGCGCGAGCCGCGGCGCCGCGAGCTGGAGCGAGTCGAGCAGGTCGCCGTCGACCGGGATGCCGTCGCGGGCGAGCGCGAGCGCCGGTGCGATCAAGTCCGCGAGCGTGAACTTGCCCGAGCCGAAGCGCTCGAGCGCGAGCGCAAGCCCCGCCACCGTGCCGGGCACGCCGACGCCGAGCCCGCTGTCGCGCGACTTCGCCGGATCGGCCTCGCCGTGCGCGTCGAGGAAGACATCGGGCGGCGTGTCGCGCGGCGCCGCCTCGCGAAAATCGATCGCGACGTCGCGCGCCGCCGCGCCGTCATGCCCGGCGAGGTGCACGACCATGAAGCCGCCGCCGCCGAGATTGCCGGCCTTCGGCAGCGTGACGGCGAGCGCGAAGCCGACCGCGACCGCCGCATCGACCGCATTGCCGCCGCGCCGCAGGACGTTGACCCCGACG
>CAVPGG010000113.1:0-5987 GCA_963703755.1 uncultured Pseudomonadota bacterium | reverse complement strand
GTTTGCCATCACCAGCATCGATCTGGAAACCGTGGCGACCGTACCCGGGATCAGCGCCGCCGATTTTCAGGCCCAGGCCGAGGCGGCGAAGAAGGGGTGCCCCATCTCCAAGGTGCTGGCGGGTGCGATTCCACCCTGAAGGCGACGTTGAAGTAACGATGTAGGGCGTACTTTAGTACGCGGTTTTCTCTCGCAGGCCTGGCAAACGCCGCGTACTGAAGTACGCCCTACCTTCACTGACAATGACAGTACAATCCCGCATGCTCTTCGACTCACATGGCCGAGACCGATCTCCTACCTGCGGTCGGCGTGACCGACCGGTGCCATTTCCGGCTGCGTTTACTGCATGCCCGCGACGGCGTTCTCGGGTGCCCAGACAGGAATTGCTCTGTCGTTTGAGGAGGTCGCCCGGGTTGCGGCGCGGCGCGGGCTCGGTTGATAAAGGTCCGCCTGACCGGTGGCGAGCCCAACCGTCCGCGCCCGGAATCTGCCCAAGCTCGTTGCGATGCTCCGGCGATCAGGGAATCAGCGAAATCGCCATGACCACCAACGCCGCCCGGCTCGACGAGCTGGCGGCGCCACTGAAGCGGGCCGGGCTGGATCGGTTGAACATCTCGCTGGATACACTCGATGCCGGCCGGGCCGCGGAATTTGCTCGACGGGACGTGCTGCCGTCGTCATGCGGGGCATTGATGCCGCCTTGCCGCGGGTTGCGGCCGCCGAAATTCACGCCGTCGTCATGCGCCGGCGTAACGATGACGATTTGCCGACCTGGTCGATTTCGCCCGTGAGCGCGCGGGCCAATGCGTTTATCGAGTACATGCCGATGGGCGATGCACGATTGACGGCAAACCGGACCGTCACGGCGGGTGCTATGTTTCGCCCTTGCGACGGCGATTCGATCTCGTTCCCGAGCCCGGCGAATCCCATGGCAGCGATCCGGCCCGCGGTTGGGTTTGCCAGCGGACCGGTGCTCGTGTGGGCTTATCACCTCGATCAGCGACGATTTCTGCTCGACGTGCAACCGGATGCGCCTGACCGCCGAGGGCGAACTTCGGCCATGCCTGCACCAGGACGCCGAAGTAGACGTCCGGATGATCCTTCGCCAGGCGGGGATGATGCTGCGGTCGCCGACGCCTCCGGCGGCCGCGCATTGAAGTGGGCAGGTCACCGGATGACGGCGTTTGTCCCGATTACAGCCGCAAGGACGTGGCGATTGGGGCTAGGGGCCGTTCAGCGTGCGCTTTGTCTCAGCCCCGGTCTTCCAATTCCACATGGTCATCAGGGTTCCCCGGCATTCTTGATGAGATAGCCGTCGATAATGCCGGGCGCCCGTTTGCTTGGTATCCGATCGTAAAGTGCGAGTCATCGGATGGGTCGGGCTGGCCGGCAAAAAAGCGGAATGAGGTCCCCGGCGATAACGCATCGAAGGGGTGGGGCAGAACCTCGATTATCTCAGATTGTCGGATTCCATTCCGGCAGGCCGACCAGGGGCGATTTCGTCGACGCATTGCCGGGCCGAGCCCTGGACTTCATCGTGATCTTGGCCTTGGTGGCAACGCGAGTTGGGCGAGCGGGCATGCGAACGGCTACGGTCGGAACTCGATAGAGCGCGACAGGGATCTGCGGCGGGGATCGGCCATGCAGCACGCAGCACGCGCGGTGTGGCGAAGCCAAGGCGCCGCCCCAATCGTAACCGACATAGGCAGGACGGGCCGCCCGGACCCACAGCCTTAACAGGACATTAAGCCGGATCGGCGAGAGTGACCCAATGCGAGACAGTGGTAGCGTGTGGAGTAACCCATGTCGGAACGGGTACTGATCGTCGACGACGACCCGGTCGCGCGACGCCTGGTCGAGAACATGGTGAGCCGCGCCGGCTACGAGGCGGTGACGGCGGAGGGCGGCGATCTCGCACTTGCGATTCTGACCGGCGGGAAGACGCGCATCGACTGCGTGGTGCTCGACCTCGTCATGCCCGACCTCGACGGCCTCGGCGTGCTCGCGCGGATGCGCGAGGCCGGCATCGACGTGCCGGTGATCGTGCAGACCGCGCATGGCGGCATCGACAACGTCGTCTCGGCCATGCGCGCCGGGGCGGCCGACTTCGTGGTCAAGCCGGTCGGCGCCGAGCGCCTGCAGGTCTCGCTGCGCAATGCGCTTGCGGCGCGCGCGCTCGAAGGCGAGCTCAACCGCATCAAGCACAGCCGCACCGGCACGCTCACGTTCAAGGACATCGTCACCCACAGCGTGCGCATGCTCTCGGTGCTGCGCACGGCCGAGAAGGCGGCGGGCTCCTCGATCGGAGTGCTGATCGAGGGCGAATCCGGCGTCGGC
Source organism: uncultured Pseudomonadota bacterium (assembly GCA_963703755.1). GTDB lineage: Bacteria > Pseudomonadota > Alphaproteobacteria > Rhizobiales > Xanthobacteraceae > JAVDCA01. The sequence goes on along the minus strand of CAVPGG010000113.1, from coordinate 3,650 downwards.
AAGGAGCTGATCGCGCGCGCCATTCACGGCTCGGGCGAGCGGCGCGCCAAGCCCTTCGTCGCGGTCAACTGTGGGGCGATCCCCGAGAACCTCGTCGAATTGGTGCTGTTCGGCCACGAGAAGGGCGCCTTCACGGGGGCGGCCGAGCGCCATGCGGGCAAGTTCGTCGAGGCGTCGGGCGGCACGCTGTTTCTCGACGAGATCGGCGAGCTGCCGCTTGCCGCGCAGGTCAAGCTGCTGCGCGTGCTGCAGGAAGGCGAGGTCGATCCGGTCGGCGCGAAGAAGCCCGTCAAGGTCGACGTGCGCATCATCTCGGCGACCAACCGCGACCTCACCGCCGACGTGCGGGCGGGACGCTTTCGCGAGGACCTCTACTACCGCCTCTGCGTTTTTCCGATTTCCGTGCCGCCGCTGCGCGAGCGCGCCGAGGACATCCCGTATCTCATCCGCCATTTTCTCCTCCGCTTCGCGGCCGAGGAGGGCAAGCGCGTGCGCGGCGTGAGCGCACCGGCGCTTGGGCTGCTGGCGGGCTTCGCTTGGCCCGGCAATGTGCGCCAGCTCGAGAATGCGATCTTCCGCGCCGTGGTGCTCGCCGATGGCGACGAGATCGGGGTCGAGGAATTTCCGCAGATCGCGGCCTCCAGTGCGACGGACGTGGGGGCCGGCGAGACGCCGCTCGTCCCGCGGCTCGACCCCGACGCGCGGCCCGACGGGTTGGCGAGCGGTTCGCAGCCGCTCACACTCGACGCGGGCGCTCCGTTTGCGGCGCACATGAGCCTGCCGGCCGGCGCCACGCTCCCTCTTCTCGATAGCGCCGGCGAAGTCGTTCCCCTCGAGGCCCTCGAGGCGGCGGCGATCCGCTTCGCGATCGGCCACTATCGCGGCCAAATGTCGGAAGTTGCCCGCAAATTGCGGATCGGGCGCTCGACCCTCTATCGCAAGCTCGAGCATCTCGGATTGGCCTCCGGATCCGGCAAAGCGGACGTGGCCGAGGGGTGACACCGCGACAAAAATACGTCTAATCGGGCGAATATGATGTTCCGAACGGGGGTGCGTGGGCTACATTGCGCCTCGCGCTGGTAATGCGTGCCATGACCTTGGCGGAATTCTGGATGACCAAGGCCTAGTGGGGGCTGTTGTCGCAAGGTTGGAAGGGAATTCGTCAATGCGCGGACTTCGTCTCGGGCTTCTCCTCGCCGGTACGGCCGTTGCCGTGGTTTTGGCCGCTCGCGGCGGACCGGTCTACGCGGCGACGCCGAATGACAAGGTCGAGTCGCTCGTTCCGGCACCCGATACCGCTCCGGTCCCGCCACCAACTGCGCATGACGTAGCCGCGCCGCCTGCTGCCGCACCGGCGGCACCCGCCGCGCAGCCCGCGCCAGCGCCGGCTCCCGCGGCCATTGTCGCGCCCACCGATCAACCCGCGGTCGCTCAGCCGGCCGCCGCGGCGCCGGCGCTCCCGACGATCGATCAGCAGGTTGCCGACAAGCTGCGCGAGATTCTCCCCAGCAAGTCGGATCGCATCATCGAGAAAAAGAGCCAGGCGGCGGTCGATGCCTTCTACGCGGCGCGCAATTATGCGCCGCTGTGGATCGATCACGGCAAGGCGGACGACCGCGCCAAGGCGGTGGCGGCGTTCCTCGCCAACGTTGGTGTCGACGGGCTCGATCCGGCCGATTATCCGCTGCCCGAGATCAAGGCGGATGCCGACGCCGCCGCGCTCGCCGAGGCCGAACTCAAGTACACGGCGATCGTACTGACCTATGCGCGCCATGCGCAGATCGGCCGTGTGCATTTCTCCCGCATCAGCCCTGACATCTCCTTCAACCTGGTGCCGCCCGAGCCCGCCGACGTGCTCGGCGGCCTCGTCGACACCAATAATGTCGCGAGCGCGCTCGCGCGTTTCGAGCCGCAGCATGAGGGCTACAAGGCACTCAAGGCCAAACTCGCCGAAATCCGCGCCGCCAAGGGCGGCCCGGCGGCGCCGCGCATCGGCGCCGGCCCGATCCTCAAGCTCACCAAGACGCCGATGAAGGACCCGCGCGTCCCGCTCGTGCGCCAATTGCTCGGCGTCGCCGGCGACAGCGACGACACGACCTATGACAAGCCGGTCGCCGAGGCGGTGAAGAAGTTCCAGGAGAACCACCATCTGGCGGCGAGCGGTCAGCTCAATGCGGCGACGATCGAGGCGATCAACGGGCCCAAGCACGACCGCGACGCCGACATCATCATCGCCAACATGGAGCGCTGGCGCTGGCTGCCGCACGATCTCGGCAGCGCCTACGTGATGGTCAACATTCCGGACTACACGCTCAAGGTCGTCAAGGACGGCGCCCAGGCGTGGAAGACCAAGATCGTCTCCGGCGCGCCGGGCAACAAGGCGACGCCGCTGCTCACCGAGACGATGAAATTCATCACGGTCAACCCGACCTGGAACGTTCCGCCGTCGATCATCAACAACGAGTATCTGCCGGCGCTGCAGCAGGATCCGACCGTGCTCGAGCGCATGGGCCTGAAGATCGAGCACAACCGCGACGGCACGGTGCGCATCTATCAGCCGCCCGGCGCCGCCAACGCGCTCGGCCGCATCCGCTTCAACTTCCCCAACAAGTTCCTGGTCTATCAGCACGACACGCCGGACAAGTACCTGTTCTCCCGCGCCGTGCGCGACTACAGCCATGGCTGCATGCGGGTGCAGGATCCCGACAAGTACGCCGAGGTACTGCTGTCGATCACCAATCCGGGCGAGGGCTACACGGTCGACCGCATCCACAAGATGTACGGAACCGGCGAGATCGACATCCACATGAAGACCCCGATCCCGGTCCACGTCACCTACCAGACCGCCTACGTGGACGATGACGGCAAGCTGGTCATTCGCGACGACATCTACGGCCGCGACGCGAAATACTTCGCGATCATGAGAAGCGAGGAGCGCAAGGCAATCCCAAGGACTATACGGTTGCCGCCGGTTGGTCGGCCCGCCTGGTCGGTCCGTTCAGCGACGGCTTGGTCCGGATGGACAATGCGGTCCTGTTCGAGGGCGACGACACCAAGGCCACCGCAAAGCTCGCACCCCGCGCCTTCGTTTACCGGAGCCACTCCGGTTATTACGGGATCGTCAATTCGGAAGAAGGCTATCAGAACCTGACCCGGTTCCTGTTCGGCAATTTGCGCGTCGATGGCCGGCTTGAGGTCAGCGACATCAGCCTGCCGACCGAGGTGGAGAAGGCGCGGCTGGACGGACGGACGGTTCGGGCTTCCTATCAATTCGAGGTTGTGGCAAGGGTGCGGGGGGCACATTGGGATTTAAGCCGCCGCCTTGCGCATGAAAACTCGGCACTTTTCGCAAATATGGCGAGCTGTTTCCGGAACGCGCCACGCCGGGGCACGCCGTGGAGGCGGGCGTCCACATTCAGCCGGCGATCAAGGTGTCATACACCTGGAAGGACAACGACCTGGTGATCACGCCGGCGTATCACCTGTCGGCGAACACGCCCTATACCGTCACGATCGCGCAGACGGCGATCCGCGCGGCATCGGGCGCTTCGGCTGCCGCGCCGATCAACATCACCTTCGGAACAGAGCCCAGCCCGGCTCCGGCCCGGCGGCACCGCCGTCGCTCAACCCGGTGACCCTCGGTTCGAATG
>CAVPGG010000112.1:0-11905 GCA_963703755.1 uncultured Pseudomonadota bacterium | reverse complement strand
GCGGGGCTGCGCCCGGCCAATCCATCAGGGACGCCGTCATGCCCCGCGAAAGCGGGGCATCCAGTACTCCGTGCGTCGCGGGAGCGAAACGACCCAACGCCAATGTCTGTGACTACTGGATTGCCCGCTTTCGCGGGCAATGACGCCGAGAATTTTTTCGAAGCTTACGCCGCGAGCACCTTCTGCACCTCGTTGACGAGGTCGCGCAGGTGGAAGGGCTTGGACAGGACCTTGGCGTGCTTGGGGGCGGCCGAATCGGGGTTGAGGGCGACTGCCGCGAAGCCGGTGATGAACATGATCTTGATGTCGGGGTCGAGCTCGGAGGCGCGGCGGGCGAGCTCGATACCGTCCATCTCGGGCATCACGATGTCGGTGAGCAGGAGCTCGAACGGTTCCTCGCGCAGGCGCTGGTAGGCGGAGAGGCCGTTGTCGTAGGAGATCACCTCGTAGCCGGCCTGCTGCAGCGCCTTCACGAGGAAGCGGCGCATGTCGGTATCGTCTTCGGCGAGAAGAATCTTGGTCATGCTACGGGTGGCCTGCTGCGCTTGCGCCGGCGGCCGACCCCGCCCCACGCCCGTCCCCTGGATGCTGCGCCGAGTAAGCCGGGAGTCGGGTAAAAATGGGGTGAACTTCGTACAAAGCGCATTTTCGACGGCGAAACCGGGTCGGAAGGTGCTACAGCGATTGCGCTTGGCACGAAGGCTCTAGACATGGACAATGTCACTCTTAAGACCCCGTAAATAGGATAAGACCGGGACCCGATGACCGCAACGACATCCGCCGAGACTTGCGCCAAGTCCCGCGCCAACTCCCGCACCTTGGCGACTGGCGGCCGCAGCCGAACCCTGAGCCGCCCTCCGCAATGACCGACCTCCGCGACGAACTCGAGCCCCCGTTCGAAATCCTGGAGCCCGCCGACTGGCAGGGCCCCCTGGTGTTCAACTCGCCGCACAGCGGCTGCATCTATCCGCCCGCCTTCCTGGCGAGCGCGCGCCTCGAGCTGACTCAGCTGCGCCGCTCGGAGGATTCCTTCGTCGACGAGCTCTTCGCCGGCGTGGTGCCGCGCGGCTTCCCGCTGATGCGGGCGCACTTTCCGCGCTGCTACATCGACGTGAACCGCGAGCCCTACGAGCTCGATCCGCGCATGTTCGATGGCCGCCTGCCCTCTTTCGCCAACACGCGCTCGATGCGGGTCGCGGGCGGGCTCGGAACCGTGGCGCGGGTGGTCGGCGACGCGCAGGAGATCTACGACCAGCGCATCCCGGTGGACGACGCGCTGCGGCGGATCGAAGGGCTCTACAAGCCCTATCACCGCGCGCTGCGCCGCCTGGTCACCAAGGTGCACCGCGATTTCGGCGCCGCCATCCTGGTCGACTGCCACTCGATGCCGTCGATCGCCGGCAACCGCGACGAGCGGCCGCGTGCCGACGTCGTGCTGGGCGACCGCTACGGCACCAGCTGCGTCGCGGTGGTCGCCGACACGGTCGAGGCCGCCCTGCAGGAGGCCGGCTACTCGGTGAGCCGCAACAAGCCCTACGCGGGTGGCTTCATTACCGAGCACTACGGCAACCCGTCGGCCGGGCTGCATGCGATCCAGCTCGAGATCAACCGCGGCCTCTACATGGACGAGCGGCGGTACGAGCCGATTACCTCGTTCAGCCGGCTCGCCGCCGACCTCGAGACCCTGGCCGGCCGGCTCGCCGCGGTCCCGCTGGAGGAGCTGCGGCCCTACCGCGCTGCGGCCGAATAGGCTGGAATACCAGGACCTGACGCACCGGAAGTGAGAGCCACAATCGCCATCAATGGCGGCGCGCCAGGCGTCACAAAACCGCCAGCACGAATCGCGTAAGCTGCTCTCGCCAAAAGAAAAAGGGCCGCCAGCGGTGCTAGCGGCCCAAGTCTAGGGAGGAAACGCCCAAGGAGGGCGGCAGCAACACGATCGCTCGCGTCGCTGCACCGCAACAATCTGCCACCGCGACGCACAAAATGCAAGAGGTAAGGTCCAGGAAAATTCCGACCTATCCACACCTATGAATAGTTGAATTTTTACCGTGACTTGCGCGGAGCGCCGGCGCGCGCGCCGACGGTGCGCGGTTCTCGTTGCGGCCCACCGCCGCCTCCTATAGGAGCGGGGCTCGCGCAGCGGGCACACACCGACACATGACGGCGGTCGATCTCAAGGCCTTCCTCGACAGACTGGCGACAGTCTCGGGCGAGGTGATTCTCCCCTACTTCCGCACCTCGCTCAGCGTCGAGGACAAGAGCCGCGGCGCCGCGTTCGATCCGGTGACGGCGGCCGACCGCGCCGCCGAGCAGGTAATGCGCGCGCTGATCCGCGAGCAGTTCCCCAGCCACGGCATCGTCGGCGAGGAATTCGGTGCCGACCGGCCGGACGCCGACTACGTCTGGTACCTCGATCCGATCGACGGGACGAAGTCCTTCATTTCGGGCATGCCGGCCTGGGGCACGCTGATCGCACTCACCCATGGCGGCGAGCCGGTGCTCGGCATGATGCACCAGCCGTTCATCGGCGAGCGCTTCGCCGGCGACGGCGTCAGCGCGCGCTACCGCGGCCCGGCGGGCGAGCGCAAGCTGATGACGCGCGCCTGCGCGAGCCTCGCCGAGGCGGTGCTCTACACCACGACCCCGCTGCTGATGAAACAAGCCGACCGCGGGCGCTTCGTCGAGGTCGAGAAGCTGGTGCGCCTCTCGCGCTACGGCGGCGACTGCTACGCCTATTGCATGCTCGCTGCCGGCCATCTCGATCTGCTGATCGAGACCGAGCTCAAGCCGCACGACGTGATTCCGCTGATGCCGATCATCGCGGGCGCGGGCGGGGTGATGACGACATGGGAAGGCGAGGCGCCGACCAAGGGCGGGCGGGTGATCGTGGCCGGGGACCGGCGGGTGCATGCGCAGGCGATGAAGGTGTTGAAGGGGTGATCGGGGGGTGACGGCGGCTCAGCCACCCCACCCCGCTCGCCTTCGCGGCGCTTGCGCGCGCGAAGCCGAGCGACCCTCCCCCTGCAGGGGAGGGTGAAGAAAGAGCGTGTCGCGCGCTCAATCGGCCGCGAGCTTCCCGAACAGCGGCGTGCCGGGCACGAACGCATCGAACGCGGCCCAGAACTGGTTGCGGTAGGCGTCCTGCTCCATGAGGATCTCGTGCTCGGCGCCGGCGATGATGACGTGCGAGCCGGCGCGCAGGTGGATGGCAAAATTCTCGATCGCGGGCGTGGAGATGAGGCGGTCGCGGCCGGCGGCGGCGATCAGCATCGGCTGGCGGATGCGCGCCGCGAAGCGCGGCGAGTGCATTTGGCCCATCACGCGGAAGGCGGCGTCGGCAAAGGCGACGGTGGGCGAGCCGATGCCGAGCGCGGGCTCGGTCTCGAGCACGGCGGCGGTGCGGGCATAGCGCACCGGATCGCTGGTGAGCGGATTGCCCATGAACGGCTGGGTCGCCAGCACCGTCGGGCCGCCGCCCGGCACGTAGCCGCCGCCGCGCCCGAGCAGGCGCACGATGCGGGCGAGCGTCGGCGCAAAGCCGTACATACGCCGCGTGGCGAGGCGGATCATCGGCGCGGTCAGCACCATGCGGTCGAACCAGCGATGGCCCTTGGCGGCCGCCTGGATCAGCACCGCGGCGCCCATCGAATGGGCGAGCGCGAACAGCGGCGGCGGGCAGTCGGGCAGCACGACCTCCTTCATGAAGGTCTCGAGATCGATCGCGAACTCCGCGAAGCTGCCGACGTGCCCCTTGAAGCGGTCGCTGAGCAGCCGCTGCGAGAGCCCCTGCCCGCGCCAGTCGAAGGTCGCGACCGCAAAGCCGCGCGCGCGCAGGTCGCGCACGACCTCGAAATATTTTTCGATGAACTCGGCGCGCCCCTGGAAGATGCACACCGTGCCCTTGCGCCCCGGCGGCGGCGCCCAGCGCGCGTAGCGCAGCAGGACGTTGTCCGGCGTCTGCAGCATCGCGGTCGCCGCTTCGTCGGGCAACGGATTGGCGGGAATGGAGATCAGTCGCATGGGCGGAAGCGGCGCACCGGCGTTCGCGTGGCTTATAGCAGTCCGCCGCACCCGCTCAACGGCCGGTTCCGCGACGCGACCGCAACCTCGCATGCTCCCGTTAACGCTCTGTTTTCATAAATAAAAACGCAAGTCCGGGCGCGTCCCCCCTTGCGCGTCCACCATCCCTTTCCCATCTCGATGATGCGCGGGGCCATCCGGCCCGTGCAAACCCCGTGGTCCGGCCCTTGCGGCGGATCCACACAGCATGTCGCTCAAGGAGGATATGCCATGCGTACGTTCGACCTAGCTCCCCTCTATCGCTCGACCGTCGGATTCGACCGGCTGTTCTCGATGCTCGACCAAGTCTCGGGCTTCGACAATAGCGGCTCGAGCTACCCGCCGTACAACATCGAGCGCACCGGCGAGAACGCCTACCGCATCACGCTCGCGGTCGCGGGTTTTGCCGAGCCCGAGATTTCCATCGAGGCGAAGCAGAACGTCCTGACCATCAAGGGCGAGAAGCAGACCAAGACCGACGAGAAGAAGGGCGAGGTGCTCTACCAGGGCATCGCGGGCCGCGCGTTCGAGCGCGCCTTCCAGCTCGCCGAGCACGTCGAGGTCAAGGGCGCCTCGCTCGAGAACGGGCTCCTGCACGTGGACCTCACGCGCGAGGTACCCGAGGCCGCCAAGCCGCGCCAGATCCGCATCGGCAACGGCAACGCCGGCAGCAACGTCGCGAAGACGCTCGAGGCCAAGGCTGCTTGAAGTTTTGGCTGCTTGAAGTTTTGGCTGCTTGATGCCGGCGATCAGCTGACAGGTTCTCGCAAGAGGGAGCGCCCCGGTTCTGCCGGGGCGCTTTTATTTTGGCAGTGCTTCACTTCTTGACGCGTCATGGCCGGGCATAGCCGTTCGAAGAACGGCGTCGCTTCGCTCGCCTATGTCCCGGCCATCCACGTCTTTCCCCGTTGCAAAGACGTGGATGCCCGGCACAGGGCAGCACAGGGCCGGGCATGACGAGTCCCGTGTGTTGGGTGCTGACTAATCCAGCGGCGCGATTGGCGGCATGGAGGAGCCGCCGTTGTTCGGCGGCGTGTCGGCCGGCGACGCGGGCGGTGCGGCAAGCACCGGAGCCTGCGGCGCGGGCGGAGGCGGCGGTGCCTTCTCGGGCTCGGCGGGCTTCGGCGCCTCGGCCGGGATCGAGCTCGTCGCTTCCATCACGTACGGGCGCGGACGCGGCAGCGGCGCCTGGGTCGACTGGGGTGCCGGCGGCGCCGCCTTCGGCTCCGCGGGCGGAGCGGGTGGCGCCTCGGTCACCTTGGCGGTCTGCGGCGGCAACGGACGTGGATGCGGCACGTTGCGCGGCGGCAGCGGGCCGCCGTCGCGATAGCGATAATCGTATGGCTCGTCGGACGGGGCGAAGATGCGGCCATAGACCGGACCGCCATAGGGCCCCCGAGGACCGCCGCGCGCGCCAGTCGCCCGCACCGAAATGGTGCGGCCCGTATAGGCGTCGATCACCAGCCGGTACTCGAGCGCATTGCGATCGAGCGCGCGCAGCACGTAAGTGTCGCCCTGCCGCATCGGGCGAAACAGCGGATCGAAGCCGGAGGCGCGCACGATCATGGCGATACGGCCTGGCGGCAGCGCGCCATAAGCGCGGCCCGGCGCCGGACCCGGCGCGGGACCGAGCGACTGCGCCGACGCGGCGCTCGTGAGCGCTAGCGCGACGGCGCACAGCAGCAGCGTGCGTGGCTTCATGATGACCCTCCCATCCAAGCGATCAACATTGATGCGATCAACGTGACGGTCGATGTCACTCCGCGAATGCGGCGCGCCTGGGGCGGTCAGCCGCCTGCGACATCGACGAACCGATCAACTTCCGCTTCCGTGGTCGCATAGGACGCGACCAGACGCGCCAGCACGTCGCCGGGCTTCACGGCGATACCATCGGGCAAGTCATCAGGCGTGCGCGCGTAATAGCTCGCGCCGGCGGCGCGCAGGCGCGCATCGGCCGCGCGCGACAGCACCGCGAACACGATGTTGGCCTCGACCGGCCACACTGGCGCCATCCCATGCTTGGTCAGCCCGTGCGCGAGCCGGTCGGCGAGTTGATTGGCGTGACGCGCCCACGTGAGCCAGTTGCCGTCGGCGAGGAAGCCGTCGAACTGCGCGGCGACGAAGCGATGCTTGGACATGAGATGGCCGCCGCGCTTGCGTCGCTCGTGCATCGTGTCGGCGGTCGCGCGGTCGAAGATGACGATCGCCTCGGCGGCGAGCGCGCCGCCCTTGGTGGCGCCGAAGGAGAGGATGTCGACGCCCGCCTGCCACGTGAGCTCGGCCGGGCTCGCGTTGAGGCGCGCCAGCGCATTGCCGAAGCGGGCGCCGTCCATGTGCACCTTCAGGCCGCGCGCATGCGCGACCGCGGCGAGCGCCGCGACCTCCGAGGCGGTGTAGATGGTGCCGGCTTCGCTCGCCTGGCTGAGCGACACGGACGCGGCCTGGATCGCGTGCGGCCGGTGGCCGGTATGGCGCGCGATCGCGGCACGAAGCGTCGCGGGCGCAAGCTTGCCGGCATCGCCGTCGAGGCCGATGAGCTTGAGCGCGCCGCCGAAGAACTCGGGCGCGCCGCATTCGTCGACCGCGATATGCGCCTGGGCGTGGCAGAGCACGCCGCCCCAGGGCGGGGTCACATGCGCGAGCGCAAGCGCGTTGGCGGCGGTGCCGGTCGAGACGAGGAACACGGCGGCGTCGTGCTCGAACAATTCGCCGATGCGGCGCTCGACCGCGCGGGTGAGATCGTCGTTGCCGTAGCCGAGCGCATGGCCGCGGTTGGCGCGCACGATCGCGTCGAGAACGGCCGGCGCAATCCCGGCCGCATTGTCGCTGGCGAAGTGCATGGGACCTCCGATGGTCGGAGGGCAAGATTTCGCACGCCGAAGCCGCCGCGGAAAGGCGGGTGGTCGCTCCGAGGCATGCGGTTTGGTCCCCCTCCCCCCGCGAGCGAAGCGAGTGGCGGGGAGGGGTCAGGGGTGGGGGGCGCCGCTTGCTCCGAGCAGGCGGCTATGACGATTGCGAGCACTGAGCAAGTCTAGTCCCCCCACCCCGTCCGCGTTCGCTTCGCTCACGCGGCCGACCCTCCCCGCCAACGGGCGGGAGGGTAGCCGAGGCGCGCCTCAGTGCGTCCCTTAGCGATGGCTCGGATGCACGTAGTCGCCGTTGGCGTAGCGGATGATGGCGTCGATCGAGAGCTCGCCCGGGCCGCAGCTCATCAGCACGAGCAGCAGCCCGATCAGGTAGGCGTGCAGGCTCCAGAGTGCGCCGGGCGCGAGGTAGATCTGCATGAGCACGGTGAGCACGAGCAGAAAAGTCGCGGCGTAGCGCGTCGCCAAGCCGATCACGAGCAGGACCGGCAGGATGAACTCCGCCCAGGCGAAAATGCCGGCGGTGACGGCCGTCGGCACGGTGGTGCCGGAAAAGTGGGCGGCGAAGAGCTGCAGCGCCGCATCCTTGAGATGGGTCGGCAACATGAACGAGACATCCGCGCCATAGACCGTGAAAGAGACCAGCGGGCTGTCGAGCATGTCCTGGCCGGCGAGGAAGAAGGCGCGGGCGAGCAGCAGGCGCAGCCCGAGAGCCACCACCGCGTAGGGCACGAGCGCGCACAGCAAGAGCGTACGCTCGATGATGGTGGCGATGATCCCTGGCTTCTTTGGACTTGCCGCAATGACCGACATGGAATCCCCCTCGTTCGCAAGCGCCGCGCGGGCGCCCATCAATGTCCATGAATCAGGCGCGGGACGTCGCGGCCCCGCGCGGCTCACACAGCCCGGCAATCGACTGATGAAACCAACCCCCGCAATGCAGCATTCCAGAGTCGCGTCGGGCTGGTCAACTGCGGCGGTCGGCTGTGGAACCCTCGGCGCCGTGGTGCGGCGCAACGGCATTGCGTGAAATGTCAGTCCGTGGTCCTCTTCTTGCTTGGACGGAAGGGCTGCGGCAACAAAAGGGTCGCAAAACGCGATTCAGGGGATGGCGAACCCTTGTTTCCGTGTCAGAATTTTGGCATGGTGAGTTAGGACAGCATTGCTGTCCCATAACTGACCCACAAGGACGGCCGTGCGCCCGGCCGCAGGCCCATCCCCGCCGATCGGGCGCGCGGGAATGCGCCGCAAGATGAGGCGCCGACGAGCGGCCACGCAAGAACCGCCAGAATGGCGGACCGGCTGCCCGGCACGACATGCGTTGGCCTCGCACCGGGGCGCCATGCGGCGCAGCGGACGAGGCGGGTGCGCCAGCGGCCATGCGGCCGCGGGCGCGAGGCGAGGACGGAGATGAGCGCGACAGCGGACGGCCGCCCTGGCGGTCAGGTGCATGTGCGATACCCTGCTCTTGATACGGAGCGGGACCGCAAATGCACGGCTGCGCCGTTCTCGCCCGCGACCGCCGATCCGGGCGTGCCGCCGGCGCGCGGGATGTACGACCCGGCGCTCGACAAGGATTCATGCGGCGTCGGCTTCATCGCCGACATCAAGGGCAAGAAGTCGCACCAGATCGTCGCCGACGCGCTGACGATCCTGCTCAACCTCGAGCATCGCGGCGCGGTCGGCGCCGACCCGCGCGCCGGCGACGGCGCCGGCATCCTCACGCAGATCCCGCACAAGTTCTTCGCCAAGCAGGCGGCCGAGCTCGGCTTCACGCTGCCGGCGCCGGGCGAGTACGCGGTCGGCACGCTCTTCCTGCCGCACGATCCGGCGCGGCAGAAGGAGATCACCGACATCTACGCCGAGGTGATCGCCGCGGAAGGCTTCCGCTTGCTCGGCTGGCGCGATGTGCCGATCGACAACTCGACGCTCGGCGAATTGGTGAAGCCGACCGAGCCGTGGCACCGCCAGGTTTTCATCGGGCTCGGTGAGAAGAGGCTCAGCGAGGACGCGTTCGAGCGGCGGCTCTACATCCTGCGCAAGACGATTTCGGGTGCGTTCTACCGCCGCTACGAGCGGCGCGCCTCGGGCTACTATCCGGTCGCGATCTCGTGCCGCACCGTCATCTACAAGGGCATGTTCCTCGCCGACCAGCTCGGCACCTACTACCCGGACCTGCACGATCCGGATTTCGAAAGCGCGCTCGCGCTGGTGCACCAGCGCTTCTCCACCAACACGTTCCCGACCTGGTCGCTGGCGCATCCCTACCGGATGATCGCGCACAACGGCGAGATCAACACGTTGCGCGGCAACAACAACTGGATGGCGGCGCGGCAAAGCTCGGCGAGCTCGCCGCGCTTCGGCGACGACATCAAGAAACTGTGGCCGATCTCCTACGAGGGCCAGTCGGACACCGCCTGCTTCGACAACGCGCTCGAGTTCCTGGTGCAGGGCGGCTACCCGCTCGCGCATGCCGTGATGATGATGATTCCCGAGGCGTGGGCCGGCAACCCGCTGATGGACGAGGAGCGGCGCGCCTTCTACGAGTACAACGCGGCGCTGATGGAGCCGTGGGACGGCCCGGCCGCGATCGCGTTCACGGATGGCCGGCAGATCGGTGCGACGCTCGACCGCAACGGGCTGCGTCCGGCGCGCTATCTCGTGACGCGCGACGATCGCATCGTCATGGCGTCCGAGATGGGCGTGCTGAAGATCCCCGAAAAGGACATCGTCACCAAGTGGCGGCTGCAGCCCGGCAAGATGCTGCTGGTCGACCTCGTCGAGGGCCGGCTCATCCCGGACGAGGAGATCAAGGCGCAGCTCGCCCGCAGCCATCCCTACAAGGAGTGGCTCAAGAACACGCAGATCCAGCTCGAGGAATTGCCGCCGGCGGAGAGCCGGCCGGCACTGTCGAACCTCGCGCTGCTCGATCGCCAGCAGGCATTCGGCTACACGCAGGAGGACCTGAAGATCCTGATGTCGCCGATGGGCACGACCGGCGAAGAGGCGGTGGGCTCCATGGGCAACGACACGCCGATCTCGGCGCTGTCGAGCAAGCCGAAGCTCCTGTTCACCTACTTCAAGCAGAACTTCGCGCAGGTGACGAACCCGCCGATCGACCCGATCCGCGAGGAGCTGGTCATGAGCCTGGTCTCGATCATCGGGCCGCGGCCGAACCTGTTCGACCTCGAGGGCATATCGACCACCAAGCGGCTCGAGGTGCACCAGCCGATCCTGACCAATGCGGATCTGGAAAAGATCCGCTCGATCTCGGAGATGAGCGAGGCGCATTTCCGCTCGCTCACGCTCGACGCAACCTGGCCGGCCGATGCCGGCGCGGCCGGCATGACGCCGGCGCTCGACGCGCTGTGCAGCGCGGCCGAGCAGGCCGTGCACGACGGAATCAACATCATCATCCTGTCGGACCGCCATGCCGGCTCGGACCGCATCCCGATCCCGTCGCTGCTCGCCTGCGCGGCGGTGCATCATCACCTGATCCGGCGCGGCCTGCGCATGTCGGTCGGCATCGTGGTCGAGTTCGGCCGAGCCGCGCGAGATACATCATTTCGCGTGCCTCGCCGGCTATGGCGCCGAGGCGATCAACCCGTATCTCGCGTTCGAGACGCTCGTCGCCATGAAGGACGAGCTGCCGCAGAAGCTCGACGAGAAGGAAGTCGTCAAGCGCTACATCAAGTCGATCGACAAGGGGCTGCTCAAGGTGATGTCCAAGATGGGCATCTCGACCTACCAGTCCTATTGCGGCGCGCAGATCTTCGACGCGGTCGGGCTCAAGTCGAGCTTCGTCTCCGAGTACTTCACGGGCACCGCGACCCGAATTGAAGGCGTGAGCCTGCCGGAGATCGCCGAGGAGACCGTGCGGCGCCATCGCGACGCGTTCGGCGACGCGCCGATCTATCGCGGCGCGCTCGACGTGGGCGGCGACTATGCGCTGCGCCTGCGGGGCGAGGACCACGTGTGGACCGCGCAGACGGTCACGGCGCTGCAGCACGCGGTGCGCGGCAACTCGCTCGACCAGTACCGCGCGTTCGCCCGGATCGTGAACGAGCAGACCGAGCGGCTGCTGACCATCCGCGGCCTGTTCAGGATCAAGAGCGCCGAGGAAGACGGCCGCAAGCCGGTGCCGATCGAGGAGGTCGAGCCGGCGAAGAGCATCGTCAAGCGCTTTTCGACCGGCGCCATGTCGTTCGGCTCGATCTCGCGCGAGGCGCACACGACCTTGGCGATCGCCATGAACCGGATCGGCGGCAAGTCGAATACCGGCGAAGGCGGCGAGGAATCCGACCGCTTCAAGCCGCTGCCGAACGGCGACTCGATGCGCTCGGCGATCAAGCAGGTCGCCTCCGGCCGCTTCGGCGTGACGGCCGAGTACCTCGTCAACTCGGACGTGATGCAGATCAAGATGGCGCAGGGCGCCAAGCCCGGCGAAGGCGGGCAATTGCCCGGCCACAAGGTGGACGCCACCATCGCCAAGGTGCGCCACTCGACGCCGGGCGTCGGCCTCATCTCGCCGCCGCCGCACCACGACATCTACTCGATCGAGGACCTGGCGCAGCTCATCTTCGACCTCAAGAACGTCAATCCGACCGGCGACGTGTCGGTGAAGCTCGTCTCGGAAGTCGGCGTCGGCACGGTCGCGGCCGGCGTCTCCAAGGCGCGCGCCGACCACGTGACGATCGCGGGCTTCGAGGGCGGCACCGGCGCCTCGCCGCTCACCTCGATCAAGCATGCGGGCAGCCCGTGGGAGATCGGGCTTGCCGAGACGCACCAGACTCTTGTTGCGAACCGCCTGCGCGGCCGCATCGCCGTGCAGGTCGACGGCGGCATCCGCACGGGCCGCGACGTTGTGGTCGGCGCGATGCTCGGCGCCGACGAGTTCGGCTTCGCCACCGCGCCGCTGATCGCGGCCGGCTGCATCATGATGCGCAAGTGCCACCTCAACACCTGCCCGGTCGGCGTCG
>CAVPGG010000111.1:0-6578 GCA_963703755.1 uncultured Pseudomonadota bacterium | reverse complement strand
ATCCATGCATCGCCTGGTATCGCCGGTGACGCCGACCGCGCCGATCACCTCGCCGTCGGCGGCGCGGATCAGCATGCCGCCGCCCTCGGGAAAGATCTGCTCGCCGCTCGCACCGATGAGGTAGTCCATGAAGATCGGCTTCTCCTGCGCCCGCACCCGCACCAGCTTCGAATTGCGCCCGAGCGCCAGCGCCGCGTACGCCTTTCCGAACGCCATCTCGAAGCGGATCATCGAGGAGCCGTCCTCCTTCTGGAACGCCTTCGGCTTGCAGCCCGGCTCGACCACGATCACCGACAGCGGCCGGCAGTCGAGCTCGGCGCCGCGGGCGAGGATCGCCGCGATGATGGCATTGGCCTGGTCGAGCGTGATGGCGGGCATGGTTCCTCCTGTTTCCCTCTCCCCGCAGGGGAGAGGGTGGCGAGCGAAGCGAGCCGGGTGAGGGGACCTCGGAGCTTCATTTGAAACGCATAGAGCCCCTCACCCCGCCCTCTCCCCTGCGGGGAGAGGGCGTCCAGGCGCGGTGCTCGTCGCCCATGTTATACAACGCCCCGCCATGTCCGCCCCACCCGCCATCGCGGTCGACCGCCTGGTCAAGCGCTACAAATCCGTGACCGCGGTCGCCGGCGTCTCGTTTGCGCTCGCGCCCGGCTCGATCACGGCGCTGCTCGGCGGCAATGGCGCCGGCAAGACCACGACCATCGCGATGATCCTCGGCCTCGTCGAGCCGACCGAAGGCAGCGTGCACGTGCTCGGCGCCGCCATGCCGCGCGAGCGCTACCGCGTGCTGCAGCGCATGAATTTCGAGAGCCCCTATGTCGAGATGCCGCGCCGGCTCACGGTGCGGCAGAACCTGCGCGTGTTCGGCCAGCTCTACGGCGTCGCCGATGTCGCGGGGCGCATCGCCGCGCTTGCCGCCGAGCTCGACCTCACCGACCTGCTCGAGCGCGAGACCGGCAAGCTCTCGTCCGGCCAGCGCACCCGCGTGGCGCTCGCCAAGGCGCTCATCAACGAGCCCGAGGTGCTGCTCCTCGACGAGCCGACCGCCTCGCTCGATCCCGACACCGCCGACTGGATCCGCGGCCATCTCGACCGCTACCGCGAGAGGCGCGGCGCCACCATCCTGCTCGCCTCGCACAACATGGTCGAGGTCGAGCGCCTGTGCGAGCGCGTCATCATCATGCGGCGCGGCGCGATCGTCGATGACGATGCACCGGGCGCGCTTCTCGCGCGCTACGGCCGCGCGACCCTCGAGGAAGTCTTCCTCGACGTTGCGCGTGGGCGCGGCGAGGCGCGCGAGGCCGCGCAATGAACCGGATCGTTAGCCTCTCCCGCATCGGCGCCATGGTGCTGCGCTATTGGTACCTGCTGCGCTCGTCCTGGCCGCGGCTGCTCGACCTCATCTACTGGCCGGCGGTGCAGATGCTGATGTGGGGCTTCCTGCAGCTCTACCTCGCGCAGAACGCCGGCTTCTTCGCCCGCGCCGGCGGCACCTTCATCGGCGCGGTGCTGCTGTGGGACATCCTGTTTCGCGGCCAGCTCGGCTTCTCGCTTTCATTTCTCGAGGAGATGTGGTCGCGCAACTTCGGCAACCTGATGATCAGCCCGCTGCGCCCGGTCGAGTTCGTGCTCGCGCTGATGACCATGAGCGTGATCCGCCTCGCCATCTCGACCATCCCGGTGGCGCTGCTCGCCATCGCCTTCTTCGGCTTCAACCTGTTCGGCCTCGGCCTCGCGCTCGCGGCTTTTTTCGTCAACCTGATGCTGACGAGCTGGGCGGTCGGCCTGCTCGTGTCGGGTCTCGTGCTGCGCAACGGGCTCGGCGCCGAGAATATGACGTGGAGCGTCATGTTCATCTTCCTGCCGCTCACCTGCGTCTACTATCCGGTCGCCGTGCTGCCGCACTGGCTGCAGCCCGTCGCCTGGCTGCTGCCGCCTACCTACGTGTTCGAGGGCATGCGGGCGCTCATCATCCAGCACGCTTTCCGCGCCGACCTGATGCTCGAGGCGCTCGCGCTCAATGTCGTTTTCTTCCTCGGCGGTGCGGCGGCGTTCATGGCCTTGTTGAAAAGCGCCCGCCGCAGCGGCGCCCTGATGCAGAGCGGCGAATGACGTCCATGGCACTACGTATTTGATTCTAAAACGATTATTTTCATTGACGCGCCAAGTTCCCGCACGCCGGCAAAAGATCAGAACGGTTTCTATATCTATTGACGGTATGACAGATAGGCGACACACTATGTTGCACCGCAAAACGCGGGCTAACGGCCGGGGGGCCCATGGCGATTGGTGAATTTGGCGGCGCGCCTGCGTCGCCAGGCGACGGCGGGCTTGTGCTCTCCGCGCCGATGTACTGGTTCTGGGAAATGAGCCACGCGGCTCTCAACCCCGCGCGCGCCATCGCCGACGCAACCAAGCTCTACTACAAGAACCCGATCAATCCGCTCTCGGCCACCACCTTCGGCAAGTCGATGGCGGCGGCTGCCGAGCTGTTCGAGCGCTCGACCCGCCGCTACGGCCGGCCCGAATGGGGCATCACGTCGACCACGGTCGGCGGCGAGCGGGTGCCCGTGCACATCACCACCGTGTGGGAGCGCGCCTTCTGCCGGCTGCTGCGCTTCGAGCGCTCGATCGGCCACATGCCGCGCCGGCCGCAGCCGCGGCTCCTCATCGTCGCGCCGATGTCGGGCCATTACGCGACGCTGCTGCGCGGCACCATCGAGGCCTTCCTGCCCAACCACGACGTCTACGTCACCGACTGGACCGATGCCCGCATGGTGCCGCTCGCGGCCGGCACGTTCGACCTCGACGACTACATCGACTACGTCATCTCGATCCTGCATGTCCTGGGCGGCGACACCCACGTGATCGCGGTGTGCCAGCCGTCGGTGCCGGTGCTCGCCGCGGTCGCCGCCATGGAGGCGGCGGGCGATCCCAACGTGCCGCACTCGATGGTGCTGATGGGCGGCCCGATCGACACCCGCGTCAACCCGACCGGGGTCAACAAGCTCGCCGAGGCGCGCGGCACCGACTGGTTCCGGCGCAACGTCATCACCAAGGTGCCGTTCCCGCATCCCGGCGTGATGCGCGACGTCTATCCGGGCTTCCTGCAGCTGCACGGCTTCGTCAGCATGAACCTCGAGCGCCACATCGAGGCGCATCGCCGGCTGTTCTATCATCTGGTGCAGGGCGACGGCGATTTGGCGCAGAAGCACCGCGAATTCTACGACGAGTATCTCGCCGTCATGGATCTCGACGCCGCGTTCTACCTGCAGACCGTCGAGACCGTGTTCGTGCGCCACGCCCTGCCCAAGGGCCAGATGACCCACCGCGGCACGCCGGTCGATCCGGGCAAGATCACGCGCGTCGCGCTGATGACGGTCGAGGGCGAGCACGACGACATTTCCGGCGTCGGGCAGACCGAGGCCGCGCATCGCCTGTGCGTCAACATCCCGGACGGCAACAAGGTGCACTGGCTGCAGCCCGATGTCGGCCACTACGGCGTGTTCAACGGCTCGCGCTTCCGCGCCGAGATCGCGCCGCGCATCGCCGACTTCGTGCTCTCGCACAACGGCCCCCCGCGCTTCGCCCGCGCGCGCGCCGGCAACGGCGCGCACAAGGTCAATGGCGCGAGCGGCGCCCATGCGGGGAACGGGACGGCCGAGCACGAGCTCGTCGCCGCGCCCGCGTTGCGCGGTCCCTCGCCGACCGAAGTGTGAGTTCGCGTCAAACGACTTCCGTCATCGCCCGCGAAAGCGGGCGATCCAGTTCGCACGGCATCTCATCAGACTACATGCCTCTTCCCAGGCGTACTGGATGCTTCGCTTTCGCGGAGCATGACGGCGCGTTTTGTGCCGCGCTTGCGATAGCCACGCGCCCGCCCGAATCAGCGTAGAATCTGCGGTTATATCGGCCGGCTGCGCCGGCCACCCTGGGCCTCACCTCATGCCGCTGCGCGCGCTTCTCTTCCGCCGTTCGCCCGAGCCGCAGGCGATCGAGATCGCGTTCGACCGAGCGATCTATTCGGTGCGCGTGCGCCGTCATCCGCAGGCACGCCGCTACACGCTGCGCATCCAGGCCGCGACGCGCGAGGCCGTCCTCACCATGCCGCTGCGCGGCAGCCTCAAGGAGGCGCGCGCCTTCGCGGAGCGGCACGGCGCCTGGATCGCGGCGCGGCTCGGCCGCCTGCCGTCCGCCGTGCCGTTCACGCACGGCACCGTCGTGCCGGTGCGCGGCGTCGAGCATCGCATCGAGCACCGGCGCGGCGCCCGCGGCACCGTGTGGAGCGAGACCGCGGCTGACGGCACGCGGCTCCTCTGCGTCGCCGGCGAGGCGCCGCATATCGGCCGCCGCGTGCTCGACCATCTCAAGCGCGAGGCCAAGCGCGATCTCGACGCCGCGAGCCGCCGCTACGCCCAGCATCTCGGTGTCGCGCTGCGCCGCGTCGCCATCCGCGACCAGTCGAGCCGCTGGGGCTCGTGCTCGAGCACCGGCGTCCTGTCCTACTCGTGGCGCCTTATCCTCGCGCCGCCGCACGTGCTCGACTACCTCGCGGCGCACGAGGTCGCGCATCTCGTCGAGATGAACCATTCGCGCCGCTTCTGGCGCCTCGTGCTGCAGGCCTGCCCCGACACCCGCCGCGCCAAGACCTGGCTCGACGCCCACGGGGCCGAGCTGCATCGCTACGGCGGACACTGACCCTTCGTCATTGCGAGCGCAGCGAAGCAATCTCGCGCGACTCAGCAATGCGTTTCGCGCGATTGCTTCGCTTCGCTCGCAATGACATGAGTGGTGGGGCCCCCGCCATCTCAATCAGCAACATGCTCCGCCCCGACACCCTCGCGCTCACCGCGCTGCTTGCGCTGCTCACGGCGGTCGGCCCGCTCTCGGTCGATCTCTATTTGCCGTCGCTGCCGTCGATCGGCGCGGCGCTCACGGCGTCGCCCAGCGCGGTCGGGCTCACCATCTCGTTCTACCTGGTCGGCTTTGCGGTCGGGCAGGTGGTCTACGGCCCGCTGTCCGACCGCTACGGCCGCAGGCCCGTGCTGCTCGTGGCGTTGACGATCTTCTGCCTCGCGAGCCTCGCCTGCGCGGTCGCGCCGTCGATCGCGACGCTGATCGCCGCCCGCATGCTGCAGGCGACCGGCTCGGCCGGCGCTATCGTCCTCGCGCGTGCGGTGGTGCGCGACCTCTACGAGGGCCCGCGCGCCGGGCGCGAGCTGTCGCTGATGGCGGCGATCATGGGGCTTGCGCCGATCGTCGCGCCGCTGATCGGCGGCGTGATGCAGGTCGCGTTCGGCTGGCGCGCCTGCTTCGTCTTCCTCGTCGTGGTCGGGCTCGGCGGCGTGGCGGCGACCTATTGGCTGCTGCCCGAGACGCTGCGCCCGCGCCCGCGATCTGCGGCTGGTCTCGTCGCAAGCCTCGCGGTCGTCGCCCGGAACCGCGTCGCGCTCGCCTATGTGGGCATCATCGCGGCCGGCTATGGCGGCCTGTTCGCCTTCATCTCGGCCGCGCCGTTCGTGCTTCAGGACGTGCTCGGCCTCTCGCCCGTCGGCTTCGGCGTTTCCTTCGCGATCTCGAGCATCGGCTACATGTCCGGCACCGCGCTCGCCGCCAAGGTCGTCACCCGCTGGGGCCTCGACCGCACCATCGGCTGGGGCGTCGCCGCCCTCGCGGCGGGCGGGCTCGCGCTGGTCGCCGCGACCGCGCTCGCGCCGGGCGCCGTTACCGGCATCATCGCGCCGATGACGCTCTATTTGTTCGGCCTCGGGCTCTCGATGCCGCAGGCGCTCGCCGGCGCCTTGCAGCCGTTCCCCGAGCGCGCCGGCGCCGCCTCCTCGCTCATCGGCTGCGTGCAGCAGGCGGTCGCGGCCTCGACCGGCGCGCTGGTCGCGCACGCGATCGGCGCGACCGCGTGGCCGCTCGCCATCGGCATCGCGCTGCCGGGCGGCGTTTCGCTCGCGATCTGGGCTGGAACGCGCGGATTGCGGGCGGCGCCGCGCCGCTGACGGGGCGCCGTCCGCCGCAGCGTGAATTGTTCGTAAACATCCGGCTCCGGACGACCCCGTAAGTGTTCAACCGGAATTTTCCCAGTGACCAGAGGGTGTTATGCACAATCCACGCAAAGCCCCTGGCGATGGAGAGTTACATGCGCGATCAGATCCTCACCGTCCTCTTCACGATCGTCGCCCCGATGCTGTTGATCAATTCGATCGGCCTCGCCAAGCTCGCCTCCGCGGGCGCCCGCTCGCTCGCCGGCAGCGCGGCCCGCGCCGTCGTGGTTCGCGCGCGCTGAGCGCAAGCCGTTACCTGCACGGTTGATCGCCCCCGGCGCCCCACCCTAGGGCGTGGTCGCCTGCGGCGCGGCCGCCGTCTCTCCCGTTCCCGCGCCGCCGAAGCGGTTGACCAGCAGCACCGCGACCGTGTTGCCCAAGACGTTCACGGTGGTGCGGCCCATGTCCATGAACACGTCGATGGCGGCGAGGATCGCGACCGACTCGAGCGGCATGCCGAGCGCGACCAGCACGGTCGTCGCCGCGACCAGCCCGCCGCCTCCCACATTGCCCATGCCCTTGGTGGCG
>CAVPGG010000110.1:0-18267 GCA_963703755.1 uncultured Pseudomonadota bacterium | reverse complement strand
CGGCGCAGAACTACACGCTCGAGGAATGGCAGCTGCTGATCGACACGCACGACGGCCTGGTGGGGTTCGCCGACGTGGCCGGCGTCGCGGGCACCAAGATCGTGCCTGACCTCGCGACCTCCATTCCGGTACCGACCAACGGCGGCAAGACCTACCTCTTCCACATCCGCCGCGGGATGAAGTTCTCCAACGGCCAGACGCTCAAGCCGAGCGACTTCCTGACGACATTCGAGCGCCAGTCCGCGGGTCCCCGCCCGACCTCCTTCTACTCCGGCATCGCCGGCGCGAGCGCGTGCTCTCACGAAGGGCTGCAACCTCAGCCAAGGGCGTGGTCGCCAACGACTCGGCGCGAGGCCTATCACGCGGTCGGCATCCGCTGCGACAAGCCGGGCGACCTCGACCATGCGATCCGCGAGATGATCAACGTCGACAAGCCGGTGATCTTCGACTGCGTGGTCGACCCGAAGGAGAACTGCTTCCCGATGATCCCGTCGGGGCGCGCCCACAACGAGATGATCCTCGGCGACGCGGCCGTGAAGCTCGAAGATGCCGTCACCGAGGAAGGCAAGGTGATGGTTTAGCGCATGTTCCGGCGAAGTGGCCGCCGGTTCGCCGATAAGAACATGCGCCAAATAAAGTCGACGACGGAGGACGGCGCTGCCGTCTCGTGTTCTTCCGCCAAGAGGATTCTACCGTGAGTGATCCAGCGACTACGACGCATTATCCCGCCGCGACCGTGCACGAGCGCGCGGAAAGCCATACCCTGTCGGTCATCGTCGACAACGAGCCGGGCGTGCTCGCGCGCGTGATCGGCCTGTTCTCCGGCCGCGGCTACAACATCGAGAGTCTCACGGTCTCCGAGACCGAGCACCTCAAGCACCTCTCGCGCATCACCATCGTGACGCGCGGCACGCCCATGGTGATCGAGCAGATCAAGAACCAGCTCGACCGCCTCGTGCCGGTGCATCGGGTGGTCGACATGACGGTCGCGGGCCCGTCGATCGAGCGCGAGCTCGCCATGGTCAAGGTGCGCGGCAAGAGCGAGCACCGGGTCGAAGCCCTACGGTTGGCGGACGCGTTCCGGGCGCGCGTCATCGACGCCACCACCGAGAGCTTCGTGTTCGAGATCACCGGCGGCTCGGAGAAGATCGACCAGTTCGTCAGCCTGATGCTGCCGCTCGGTCTGGTCGAGGTCTCGCGCACCGGCGTGGTGGCGATCAGCCGCGGCCCGGAGGGGATGGATCCGCGATGACGCCCCCTCATGGTGAGGAGCGCGCGTAGCGCGCGTCTCGAACCATGAGGCCGGGGCGGCGCCGCACGGGCCGCCCTCGTCCTTCGAGACGCTTGTCGTCGCAAACGCGACGACAAGCTCCTCAGGATGAGGGCGGAGAGACATAAGCGGGACTTGCCGCCGCCGGTCATTGAACTTACAAGCACCACCACAAACCGGGGGCCGCCGATCGGCCGAGTAGGGGTTAGAACCATGCGTGTCTACTACGATCGCGACGCAGATCTTAATCTGGTCAAGGGCAAGAAAGTCGCCATTGTCGGTTACGGCAGCCAGGGCCACGCCCACGCGCTCAACCTGCGCGACTCCGGCGTGAAGGAGGTCGCCGTCGCGCTGCGCAAGGGCTCGCAGGGCGTCAAGAAGGCCGAGAACGAGAGGTTCAAGGTGTTCGAGGTGGCCGAGGCCGCCAAGTGGGCCGACGTGATGATGATGCTCACCCCCGACGAACTGCAGGGCGACATCTATCGCGATCACCTCCACCCCAACATGAAGCAGGGCGCGGCGCTGATGTTCGCGCACGGCCTCAACGTGCACTTCAACCTGATCGAGCCGCGCGCCGACCTTGACGTGCTGATGATCGCGCCGAAGGGCCCCGGCCACACGGTGCGCTCCGAGTATCAGCGCGGCGCCGGCGTGCCATGCCTACTCGCGATCTACGCCGACAAGTCCGGCAACGCGCACGACCTCGGCCTGTCCTACGCGTCGGCGATCGGCGGCGGCCGTGCCGGCATCATCGAGACCACGTTCAAGGAAGAGTGCGAGACCGACCTGTTCGGCGAGCAGAGCGTATTGTGCGGCGGCCTCGTCGAGCTGATGAAGGCAGGCTACGAGACGCTGGTCGAGGCCGGCTACGCGCCCGAGATGGCCTATTTCGAGTGCGTGCACGAGGTGAAGCTGATCGTCGACCTCATCTACGAAGGCGGCATCGCCAACATGAACTATTCGGTGTCGAACACCGCCGAGTACGGCGAATATGTCTCGGGCCCGCGCGTCGTCAATGCGGAGACCAAGGCCGAGATGAAGCGCATCCTCGCCGACATCCAGTCCGGCCGCTTCACCAAGGAATGGATGCTGGAGAACAAGGTCAACCAGACCTCGTTCAAGGCGACGCGTGCCAAGCTCGCCCAGCATCCGATCGAGGAGGTCGGCGCCAAGCTCCGCGCCATGATGCCGTGGATCAAGGAGCGCGCGCTGGTCGACAAGAGCCGCAACTGACGCGGATCGGCGCCGTGTTCAATCATGCTTCACCGTCATGGCCGGGCTTGTCCCGGCCATCCACGTCTTGCTGAGGAGCGGCAAGGAAGACGTGGATGCCCGCCTACGCGGGCATGACGGCGTAGTGTCTCTCGACCGACCCGAAATCTCCGAACTCGTCGCCCGTGCGCGCGACATCGCGCTCGTCGCGCGCGAGCGCGCGCAGCAGACCGAAGCCGCGCGTCGCGTCGACGCCGACATGATCGCGCGCATGCGCGCTGCCGATCTCTTTCGCGTGCTCCAGCCACGCACCTATGGCGGCTTCGAATACGGCTTCGAGGTGTTCGCGCAGATCGAAGCGGCGCTCGCGAGCGGCTGCGGCTCGACCGGCTGGGTCTACGGCCTGCTCGCCTCGCATCAGTGGCTGATCGCCTGCTTCGCCAAGGAGGCGCAGGACGAAGTCTGGCGCGAGCCGGACGCGCTCGCGGCCGGCACCTATGCGCCGGTCGCGCAGGCCGAGGCGGTCGACGGCGGCTATCTCGTATCCGGCTCCGGCAGCTTCTGCAGCGGCTGCGACAACGCGCAGTGGCAGCTCCTCGGCGGCATGATTCCGCAAGCCAATGGTCCGCCGCGGCCCGGCTTCTTCCTGCTGCGCACGGCGGATATCGCGATCGACGACGACTGGCACACGATGGGGCTCGCCGGCACCGGCAGCAAGAGCATCGTCGCGCAGCGCGCCTTCGTGCCGTCGCGCCGCGCCGTGACGTTCGCCGAGCTTGCCGATGCGAGCGCGCCCGGCATGCGCGCCCATGCCAATCCGGCCTACCGGCAATCTTTTCTCGCCGTGCTGCCGGTCACCATCGTGGCGCCGGTGCTCGGCATGGCCGAAGGCGCGCTCAGCGTCTTCCTCGACGACGCCAAGGTCCGCGTCACGCGCGGCGCGGTCGCGGGCGGCCGGCGCCAGATGGCCGATCTCGCGACCGTGCAGCTGCGCGTCGCCGAGGCCGCGGCCTGCATCGACGCCGCGCGTTTGATGATGTTGCGCGACCTCGCCGACGCGGCGGCGCTTGCGGCGCGCGGCGAGCCCGTCGGCATCGACGTGCGCCTGCGCAACCGGCGCGACCAAGCGTTCTGCGCGCGGCTCGCGATCCAGGCGATCGACGCGCTGTTCCTCGCCGCCGGCGGGCAGGGGCTTTTTCTCGACCACCCGCTGCAGCGCTTCTGGCGCGACGCGCACGCCGCTGCCTCGCACATCAGCCTCAATTGGGATTCGACCGGCAGCATGTACGGGCAATACCTGCTCGGCCTCGAGCCGAAGGGGCAGTATTGAGGCGCGCGCCTCGCCGCAGTCGTTCTTGCGGTATGGCGATCCGCGCGAATTGATTTTCCAGCGAAATCGCTCGCCCACTCGCGGCACCGTGGGCAGCCCGCCAAACACGAAATCGTGTTCATCGCCTCTTCCCGGCGGCGCTAGCATCGCAACCACCGGTGGGACGCACCTTTTTTGGTTTCCCGCGGCAACTATTTTGCGATCGAGAAAATTGTCCGGCTTGAGGTCACCGCGAGCGGCGATGTCCATCGGTCGGCCGCCGAATTCCGGCAACGTCACGGAAGCTGACGGGCGGCAGTCCGTGATCTGCGCAATCCGCCAGCGGAGGAAGCAATGGTCAGCGTACGTGTGAACGGACAGGAGCGCACCTTCGACGGTGACGCATCGATGCCGCTCCTGTGGTACCTGCGCGATGAGCTCGGCCTCACCGGCACCAAGTTCGGCTGTGGCGTCGCGCTGTGCGGCGCCTGCACGGTCCATCTCAACGGCGAGGCGACCCGCGCCTGCAGCATCCCGATGTCGGATGTCGCCAACAAATCGGTCGTCACCATCGAGGGCCTCGACCCCAAGGGCGAGCACCCCGTGCAGGTGGCCTGGCGCAATGTCAGCGTGCCGCAATGCGGCTACTGCCAGGCCGGCCAGATCATGCAGGCCGCCGCGCTGCTGGCGAAGACGCCGGCGCCGACCGACAAGCAGATCGACGAGGCCATGTACGACAATATCTGTCGCTGCGGCTGCTATCAGCGCATTCACACCGCCGTTCGCAATGCGTCGAAGGGAGCCTGACCATGACCTATCATGATCGTCATCAGCCCGACGTCGCGATCGCCAATGTCAGCCGGCGCAAGCTGCTCAAGGGCATTGCCGGCACCGGCGCCTTCGTGCTCGCCGCCCAGCTTCCCGCCGTTCGTTCCGCCATGGCGTATGCGACCGGCGCCGAGAAGATGCCGCACGGCGTCGTCACCAACCCGCACATCTTCGTCTCCATCGCCAAGGACGGCATCGTCACCATCGTGGCGCACCGCGCCGAGATGGGCACGGGTGCGGCGCGCACCACGCTGCCGATGATCGTCGCCGACGAGCTCGACGCCGACTGGACGCGCGTGCGCATCCAGCAGTCGCCCGGCGACGAGGAGACCTACGGCAACCAGGACACCGATGGCTCGCGCAGTGTGCGCCACTTCCTCCAGCCGATGCGTCAGGTCGGCGCCGGCGCGCGCAAGATGCTGGAGCTCGCGGCCGCCAAGCAGTGGGGTGTCGACCCCAAGGAGGTCGTCGCGCGCTTCCATGAGGTGCTGCACCCGCCGTCGGGCCGCAAGCTCGGCTACGGCGATCTTGCCCAGGCTGCCGCCAACCTCGCGGTGCCGGCGCTCGAGACGCTGCAGCTGAAGAAGCCCGCCGACTTCCGCTATATCGGCAAGGGCAGCGTGACCATCGTCGATCTGTTCGACATCACCACCGGCAAGGCGACCTACGGCCAGGACGTTGTGCTCCCCGGCATGCTGTTCGCGGTGATCGCCCGCTCGCCGGTCGTGGGCGGCAAGGTCGCGTCCCACGACGCCAGCGCCGCCATGAAGGTGTCGGGCGTCGTCAAGGTCGTGACCATCGATCCGACGCCGCCGCCCGCGGTCTTCGCGCCGCTCGCCGGCGTCGCGGTCATCGCCAAGAGCACCTGGGCGGCGATGAAGGGCCGCGACGCGCTCAAGATCACGTGGGGCGACGGGCCGAACGCGTCGTTCGATTCCGTCGCCTACAAGGCGCAGCTCGAGGCCGCCGTGCGCAAGCCCGGCAAGCTCGAGCGCAGCGAGGGCGACGTGGAGGCGGCGCTGGCCACGGCCGCCAAGGTGGTCACGGCCGAGTACTACTCGCCGCACCTCGCGCACGCGACCATGGAGCCGCCGGCCGCCACGGCGCGCCGGACCAACGGCAAGTGGGAGATCTGGACTTCGGTGCAGAGCCCGGGCGGCGCGCGCGACGACATCGCCAAGCGCCTCGGCGTCGATGCGAAGAACGTGACGCTGCACAACGCTCTGCTCGGCGGCGGCTTCGGCCGCAAGTCGAAGTGGGACTTCGCCATCGAGGCGGTGCTGCTGTCCAAGGCCATGGACGGCGCCCCCGTCAAGGTGGTGTGGACCCGCGAGGACGACATCCGGCACGACTTCTACCACACCGTGACGGCGGAGCGTCTCGAGGCGGGCGTCGACAAGGACAACAAGGTCGTCGCCTGGCGGCACCGCAGCGCGGCGCCGAGCCTGTTCGCGAACTTTGCGCCCGATCCGAAGTATCCGGGCTTCATCGAGCTCGGCATGGGATTCGTCGATACGCCGTTCAACGTGCCCAATGTCCGCCTGGAGAGCGGCGAGGCGCAGTCGCATGTGCGGGTCGGCTGGTTCCGCTCGGTCAACAACGTGGCGCATGCCTGGGCGATCCAGTCCTTCGTCGCCGAGATCGCGCATGAGCTCAAGCGCGATCCCAAGGACATGCTGCTCGAGCTGATCGGCCCGCCCCGCATCGTGCAGGCGCCCGAGAAGGCGACCACCCCGTGGTGGGACTACGGCGAGCCGCATGACGTGTATCCGGTCGACACCGGACGGCTGCGGCGGGTGGCCGAGCTCGTCGCCGCGAAGGCCGGCTGGGGCCGGCAACTGCCCAAGGGCCACGGCCTCGGCATCGCGGCGCACCGCAGCTTCGTCACCTATGTGGCGACCGTGGTCGAGGTCGCGGTGGACGGCAAGGGCAACCTCACGGTGCCGCGCGTCGACACCGCGATCGACTGCGGCTTCTGCGTCAATCCCGAGCGCGTCCGCTCGCAGATCGAAGGCGCCGCCGTGATGGGGCTCGCGCTCGCCAAGTACGGCGAGATCACGCTCAAGAACGGGCGTGTCGTGCAGGGCAACTTCAACGACTACCAGGTGGTCCGTCACGACGAGTCGCCGCCGGTGACCAACACCCACATCGTCGAGAACGGCATCGAGGTGCCGGCGAGCGGCGTGGG
This sequence comes from uncultured Pseudomonadota bacterium, assembly GCA_963703755.1. GTDB lineage: Bacteria > Pseudomonadota > Alphaproteobacteria > Rhizobiales > Xanthobacteraceae > JAVDCA01. Next base: position 11,460 of record CAVPGG010000110.1, on the reverse strand, counting down.
CGAGCCCGGCCTGCCGCCGTTCGCGCCGGCGCTGTGCAACGCGATCTTCGCCGCCACCGGCAAGCGCATCCGCCGCCTGCCGATCGGCGATCAACTGGCGTAGTGTGTAATTGAACGCGCGCCACGTCGTGGCGCGCAAATCCTGCCGGGACTCGGAGCAGCCGAGTCCCGGCTTTTTCATGTCGCGCGGCCCGCGATCTGACGATGGGGTGCCGCAAGAATTGCGCCGGCATTGATTGAAATCAACTTGCCGGGTAGTCATCTCAGCCTGACAACGGCGACGCCGAGCGAGTTTGAACCGCAAATGGCAAAAGACGTCACGCGCTCATCCGGGAAGGTTGCGATTCCACGGCCGGCGCATCCCGACAGGCGACAACAGCCGCTGCCCTGGCACCGGCCGAAGTCGTCCGACGAGGACCCCGATGCGCCTTCGAGAATAAGAGCAATTCTCGCGAGTCCGAGCTATGTCGTGGCCGAGCAGGATCTGGGCTTCCTGGCGCGCGACGAGGCGCGCGGCGTGCGCCTCCAGCTCGAGTACCTCAAGCCGGAGACGCTGCTTGCGGAGCACGCCATTCGCGATACCGTCGTGGTGTACGGCAGCACGCGAATTTCGGAGCCCGCTGCGGCGCGACGAAGCGTAGAGGCGCTGCGCCAAGCCCTTGAGACCGATCCCGGCAATACGATCCTGATCCGCAGGCTCGCGGTGGCCGAGCGGCTTCTGGCGAAGAGCCACTACTATGAGATCGCGCGCGAGTTCGGGCGGTTGGTCGGCAGCAGCCGCGATGACGATGGGTCGCGATCCAAGCTGGTGATCATGACCGGTGGCGGTCCCGGGATGATGGAAGCCGCCAATCGTGGGGCCTGCGAGGCCGGCGCAAAATCCGTCGGTCTCAATATCAATCTGCCGCACGAGCAATATCCCAATCCCTACATCACACCAGAGTTGTGTTTTCGATTTCACTACTTTGCTTTGCGCAAGATGCATTTTCTGCTGCGCGCGAAGGCGCTGGTCGCTTTCCCGGGCGGTTTTGGGACACTGGACGAGCTGTTCGACGTCTTGACCCTGGTGCAGACGCGCAAGATCAAGCCGGTTCCGATCGTGCTGGTCGGTGAAGCGTATTGGCGTCGGGCCATCGACTTCGGATTTCTGGCCGACGAAGGTGTCATCGACGCTGAGGATCGCGATCTGTTCTGGTTCGCCGAGACGGCGAACGAGATCTGGAGCGGCATCCTGGATTGGTACGACGCATGCGGTGCCCCGTTGGGCTTGCGGGGCTGATCGCCTCCATCCTTACACCGTACCGGCTTTCGCAGGAGGAGTGCTTTGAGACTGTCGTTTCACGGAGCTGATCGCGACGTTACCGGGTCATGCCATCTCGTCGAATGCGACGGCCGGCATTTCTTGATCGATTGCGGGCTCTATCAGGGCAGCCGCGAGCTTGCGGAGGAAAATGCCGGCGATTTTGGTTTCGATCCCGCCAGCGTCGACGTTGTTCTGCTGACGCACGCCCACCTCGATCATTGCGGGCGGCTGCCACTGTTGACCAAGCGCGGATTCCGTGGCGAAATCATCGCGACCGGCGCCACCCGCGAGCTCGCCCGGCTGGTCATGCTCGATGCCGCTCACATGCAGGACGAGGCGGGTTCAAGCTCGCATCGTCCGCACCACGGCGCGGACGACAAGCCGGCCGAGCCTTTGTATTCGGTGGCCGATGCGCTCAAGACTCTGGAATTGTTCAGGCGCGACGCCCGTTATGGCGAACCGATCGATCTCGCCCCAGGCGCGCGCGTAACTTTTGTCGACGCCGGACATATTCTCGGCTCGGCCAGCATCCTGCTCGAGCTGACCGAAACCGGCCGCACGGTGCGGCTGTTGCTCTCAGGCGACCTCGGCAACGGCACGGACCCCCTGCTCGTGACGCCGGCACCGCCGCCGCGTGCGGATGTGGCCGTGATCGAGACAACCTACGGCGATCGACTCCACAAGCCGATGGATGCGTCGATCGACGAGCTGTACAGCACGATTGCCGACACGCTTGGCCGCGGCGGCAACGTCATCATCCCGACCTTCGCGCTCGAGCGCGCGCAGGAACTCCTCTTTCTGCTCAACCAGGGGATCGAAAAAAACCGATTGAAGCCGTCGATGCAGGTCTTCCTCGACTCTCCCATGGCCGTTTCGGCGACCGAGATCTTTGCTCATCATCTCGATTGCTTGCGGCCCGAGGCCGCTCGGCTGTTCCGGGAGGGCCGCGATCCGCTGGCGCTGCCCGGCCTGCACTTCGCCCGGGGAAGGGCCGAATCGGTGGCGCTGAACAATATGCGCGGCGGGGCGATCATCATGGCCGGCTCCGGGATGGCCACGGGAGGACGGGTGGTCCACCACCTCAGACACAATATTTCGCGCGCCGAGTGCAGCGTGATTTTCGTCGGCTATGCAGCCGAGGGAACGCTGGCGCGGCAGATCATCGATGGCAAAAATCCGGTGCGCATTCTTGGGGAAGATATCCCGGTAAGAGCCGGGGTCCACACGATCGGCGGCTTCTCGGCCCACGCCGATCAGGCCGTGCTTTTGAAATGGCATGAGCAAACGGGCGCGGCGCGCACGTTCCTGACCCACGGGGAGGAGGGCGCCATGCAGGCGTTCGCGTCGCGACTTGGCAAAACGCAGGTGCAACTGCCGGCGCTCAATCAGGGCTTCGATCTATAGCCAAGTTTCACTGTCACACTTACGCTGGATCAAGCAGCCTCTCGACAATCCAAATGACCGCAAGGATAGTTGCGGCAAAAGCAACGGAGGACACGCCCGTGAGTACGCAAACGCTCGATCGCGAGCAGATGGAAGCGCGCGTCGCCCGCTTCGCAAAGCTGCAGAGCTACCAGACGCAGAATCTTGCGACCCAGGGCATTCCGCCCGGCGCCATGGAGAAGATCACGGCGCGCAAGGTCTTCCCCGTGATGGCGCCGGCCGACTATCAGGGCCGCAGCGCCGGCGCGCCGGTGAAGGGTCCGCGCGGCCTGATCGTCAGCATCGCCGAATGCGAGCCGGGCAACGGGCCGGGCCTGCATCGCCACCTCAACACCGTCGAGAATTTCATGTGCCTGTCAGGTCGCTTCGAGATCGCCTGGGGCGACCACGGCGAGCACGCGCTGGTGCTCGACCCGCTCGACATGATCTCGGTGCCGCGCGGCGAGAATCGCCGCTTCCGCAACGTGTCGAACGAGACCGGCCGGCTCTTGGTGATGATCGTGCCCGAGACCGACCAGCAGGTCGATCCGATCACCTACGCGCCCTCGCTCGCAACGGAGATCGAGACCGAATACGGAAAGGACGCGCTCGAAGGCCTGCAAAAGATCGGCTTCAAGTTCGAGGTACCGGTCGGGTCGTAAAGGCATACGCCGTCTTCGCCGCCGGCGGCACGCGCATTCGCCGTCTGCCGCCGAGTCCCGATTTCTCATTCGGGTCCTTGGCCAGCCACTCTTACGGATCGCGGCACGCGTAGCTCGCGGCATCGTTGGGATTGCCGCTGCCGCTGTAGCGGGCGATCTTCGGATAGGCGCAGACCGGACGCTGCCACAGCGTCGCGTTGCCGGTCAGCGCCGTCTTGGTCGCGATCAATTCGCTCGGCGCCTTTCCGTCCTCGACCCATCGCTCGAGCGCCGTGAGGGCATCGAGGCCGGTATCCGCAATGCCGGCGCCCTCGGTCTGGATGCCGCAATGATCCATGCCCGGCACCATGAACAGGCGCGCGAATTCCTGCGTCGCCGCGAAGCCGCCGTTCTTCTCGGCGAGCGCGGCGTAGAAATCGACCGTGAGCTGCGGCGTCACCAGCGAATCCGCCCAGCCATGGTAGATCAACAGCTTGCCGCCGGCCTGGCGGAACGCCGCGAGGTCGTTCGCATCGGTCGCGCCGGTGGCGGGGTTGAACGTCGTGGCGTTGTACATCGCGGCCGTGGAGGCCATGCGCTGCGGGTCGCGGTCGAAGTCGAAATCGGTCACCCGGAACGACGATCCGGCCGCCGGCTCGAACGCCATGTAGCGGATGAAATCTTGCGCGAAGAGCGGCAGCAGCGCCGGCGCCGTGCCGGTGCCCGTGAGCCAGCGCCGCCAGTGCGGCTCCGACCCGAACGGGACGCCGCCCGGATAGAGAGAGCGACCGCGCGCATCGACCGCGCCGCGGTACCATTTCGCGACCACGTCGATCTCGGCCGGCGTCAGGCAATCAGGGGCGTCGCCGGCGCGGCACTGCAGGACCGCCGGATCGAAATGGCAGGCGCGCGGGTCGGCGATGATGCCGCCCGCGATGGTGTTCTTTTCCCCGCACGCCGCCGAGACGGCGTCGCCGAGCAGCTTGACCTTGGCGGGCGGAAAGATCGGTTTGCCGTCGGCGCCGGTGTTGGCTTTGGCGACCCAGGCGAAGAAGGTGGCGACCAGGCCCGTATAGTCGAGCGCCGGCGCGCCGCTGATGATGCCGTCGAAGTCCTTCGGATAGCGCAGCGCTTCCATCACGGCCATGCGTCCGCCGGTGGAGCAGCCGGCGAAGTACGCCTTCTTCTGCGCGGCCGCATAGTAGCTCTTGATGACGGCCTTGGCGACGCGCGCCGTCTCGGTGACGGAACGCTGCCCCCAATCCATCTGGGCGACCGGATTGTTCATCGCCCAGCGGCCATCGATGACGCTCGTGCCCCAATGCCCCGAGTCGGAGGTCGCGACCGCATAGCCGCGGCGCAGGCCGAAGTTCATCGCGTTGGTGAAGCCGGGCGCGTCCGCATTCAGGGTGCCGCAGAAGCCGCCGCATCCGGTCATGTAGAATTTGCCGTTCCAGTCGCGCAGCGGCAGGCGAATCTCGAAATTGATCGCCGGGCGGACATAGCCGAGCACCCGGCAGTAGGCGGGAAGGTCGCCACTCGCCGCGACCTCGGTCGCCGACAGCAAGTTCGCGTTTTCGATCTTCAGCCTCGCGATGGCGCCGCAGTCCGGCGCCGCAAGCGCCGTGGTTGGCGCGATGCTCGCCGCGGCGATCGCGAGGAAGGTGAGCGACATCGGCAGATGCCGCGCCCGAAAGGTCCGACGATCGAGCATCTCGTCCTCCTTGGTTCGACTGCGTGGCTCCCGCCCGAATGTCGTGCAGTAGAGCCATTCCCCACGCGCCACACAAGCGTTCGGCGCCTTGATGACGGGCGAATGCTTCCGGGATTCGGCGGAGCCGAGTCCCGGTCAGTGTCGGGTCGTGGCGCGTCGTCTGGCGAATGGGCACGTCGCATTCATGGCTTCGCGCTCTTCCGTCCCGCAACCTCGTCCCACATCCAGCGCGCGACGGCGTCCGGCGAGCCATTGTTGCCGCCCGTGGTCGCGCGCAGGTTGGCGGCGCGCATCAGGTCGACGCCGATCGCGCCGACGAGCGACCGCAAGGCATCGGCCAGCGCGTGGTCGTCGGCATCGCGCGGCGCCAGCAGGATGACGGCGTCGTAGGGCGGGATGACGTGCTTGGGGTCGTCGAGCACCACGAGGTCGTATTGGGCGACGCGCCCCTCGCTGGTGTAGGCCGACACCACGTCGATGTCGCCCGCGGCCGCCGCCGGGTACATGAATTCGGGCTGCATCTCGCGTTGCGCGCGGAACGAAAGGCCATACGCGTCGCGGATCGCGGCCCATTCGGGCCGGCTGAAGAACTCGTAGTCGCCCGCGATGGCGAGCTGCGGCGCGACCCTGGCGAGGTCCGCGATCGTGTGGACGCCGCGCGCCTCGGCGCGCTTGCGTGGCATCGCCAGCGCATAGGCGTTCTCGAAGCCGAGACCGCCGAGCAGCGTAATGCCGCGCTGCTCCTTGAGCCAGCGCGCAACCTCGGCCATCACCTCCGCGCGCGGCCGCGTGTCGTTGCGATGCAGCTGGTTCGCCCAGATCGTGCCGGTGTAGTCGACATAGACGTCGATCTCGTTGCCGGCGAGCGCGTCGAGCACGACGCTCGAGCCGAGCCCCTCGCGCCGCGCAGCCGTGAGCCCGGCGGCGCTCAGGCGCTGCTCCATCAGGGCGGCGAGGATGTATTGCTCGGCGAACGTCTTGGCGCCGATCAGGTAGCGCGCTTTGGCGTGCGACCATCCGGGCGCGAGCGCGCCGACGACGATGAGGACCATGCCGAGGAGGCCCGCGATGATGCGGCCGCGCCGCCGCGCGCTCAGTCCTTGCTCGATCAGGGCGAGCAGCTGGTCGACCGCGAGCGCCAGCAGGGCCGCGGCGACGCAGCCGAACAGCACCAGCACCCAGTTCTGCGTCTGCAGGCCGGCGAAGATGTAGTTGCCGAGACTTGTCTGCCCGATCGGCGTCGACAGCGTCGCGGTGCCGATCACCCACACCGCGGCGGTGCGCACGCCCGCCATCACGACCGGCATCGCGAGCGGCAGCTCGACCATCCACAGCGCCTGCCGCCGCGTCATGCCGACGCCGAGCGCCGCTTCCTTGATGGCGGGGTCGATGCCGGTGAGCCCGGTGACCGCGTTGCGCAGCACCGGAAGGAGACTGTAGAGCGCGAGCGCCAGCACCGCCGGCAGGAAGCCGAGCGCCGAAAAGCTCACGCCGAACGCGCGCACTGACAACGCCGCGAGTCCGAGCAGGAGCGGATAGAACAGCGCGAGCAGCGCGAGGCCCGGAATGGTCTGCACGATGCTCGACAGCGCGAGCACGATGGCTCGGAAGGTCGGGCGGCGGATCGACACCAACGCGAGCGGGATGCTCAGCGCGATGCCGAGCGCGAGCGCCGCCATGCTGACGCGCACGTGCCCGCCCAGATAGTCGGGCAGGCGCGCCAGCGCCTCGGAGAGCCGCGCGCCGAGGTCGCCGTTCATGCGCGGCCGTCCGCGATGAGATCGTGCAGCCGCTCGGCCTGGCGGCGCGGCGTCTGCATCAGCTCTTGCACGTAGGGATCGGCGTCGCCGGCGAGCAGGGCGCGCGGCGTTCCGTCGGCGATCGTCTTGCCGTCGCGCATCACCACGATGCGGTCGGCGAGCAGCACGGCTTCGAGCGCGTCGTGGGTGATCATCACGGTGGTGAGGCCGAGTTGATCGTGCAGGGCGCGCACGTCGCGGCCGAGCGCGTCGCGGGTGATCGGATCGAGCGCGCCGAACGGCTCGTCCATCAGCACGACGCGCGGCCGCGCCGCGAGCGCGCGCGCGACGCCGACGCGCTGGCGCTCGCCGCCGGAGAGCTGGTGCGGCAGGCGGTCGCGATGCTTGGCGCGGTCGAGGCGCACGAGGTCGATGAGCTCGTCGACGCGCGCGGCGCGGCTCGCCGCATTCCAGCCGAGCAGCCGCGGCGTGATCGCGATGTTCTCGGCGACCGTCATGTGCGGAAACAGGCCGATGTTCTGGAACACGTAGCCGATGCGCCGGCGCAGCAGGATCGGATCGAGCGTGCGCACGTCCTCGTCCTCGAGGCGCACGGTGCCATCGCTCGCATCGGTCAACCGGTTGATCAGCCGCAGCAGCGTGGTCTTGCCGGCGCCCGAGGCGCCCACCACGGCGAGGAACTCGCGATCGGCGATCGCCAGCGTGACGTGATCGAGGATGCGATGATCCGCGAAGGTCTTGCTGACGTTCTCGAAGCTGATCGCGGCAGGTGTCGGCATCGTCAATTCTGGGTTTTCGGTCGAATGCCATCATCGCACGATTGCGCGGCCCGGGTCCTGCGCATTCGCGACCATGGCCCGGATTACCTTCCGGCGTGAGGCAGGATAATGTGCGCACCAAGAGGGTCTGCATGAACCAGCACACGCCTGTGCGACCTGCGGTGCGCGCGCCCGCCGTCGGGCTTGCCGACGTGACCGTGTCGTTCCGCCTCGCGGACCGGGCGACCTATACGGCGGTCGAGCGCGCCTCGCTGACGGTCGCGGACGGCGAGTTCGTCGCGATCGTCGGCCCGACCGGCTGCGGCAAGTCGACGCTGCTCAATGTCGCGGCCGGATTGCTCGCGCCGAGCGGCGGGACGGTGTCGATCTATGGCGCGCCGCTCGCCGGCCTCAACCCGCAGGCCGGCTACCTGTTTCAGGCCGATGCGCTGTTTCCGTGGAAGACCGCGCTCGACAACGTGGCGATCGGCATCGAGGTCGCCGGCGTCGCCGCGCCGACGGCGCGCGGACGCGCGCGTGAATGGCTCGCCCGCGTCGGCTTGCGCGGATTTGCCGAACGCTACCCGCACATGCTGTCGGGCGGCCAGCGCAAGCGCGTCGGTCTCGCGCAAGTGCTGATCCGCGATCCGAAGATCCTGCTCATGGACGAGCCGTTCGGCCCGCTCGACGCGCAGACGCGGCAGATCATGGGCAACCAGCTGCTTGACCTGTGGAGCGCCGACCGCAAGGCGGTGATGTTCGTCACCCACGATCTCGAGGAGGCGATCGCGCTGTCCGATCGCGTCGTCATCATGTCGGCCGGACCGGCCGCGCGCATCATCGGCGACTTCCCGGTCACGCTGCCGCGGCCGCGCGACATCTCGGAGATCAAGCTCGACCGCGCCTTCCACGACCTGCACCGCGAGATCTGGCACCAGCTCAAGGCCGAGGTGCTCAAAGGCTACGAGCAGAGCGCGGGCGCGTAGCGCGCGATGCTCGCCGGGCTGGCTTGATCTGCGGACTTCAAAAGCTACACTCCGCCGCGCACGGGGACATCGCATCCACGCGCGCGGAGAGGAAACGAACATGTCGAGACATATTCCATATTTTCAACGTCTGACGCTCGCCGGCGGGCTCCTGCTGGCCGCCTGCACCGGGGCGCTCGCGGCGGAGCCATTCTCGCTCACCTCATCGTCCCTCAAGGATGGCACCATGCTGGCGGTGAAGAACGCCGGCGCCAACAAGGCGAACCCGAACTGCGTCGGCGAGAACGTGTCGCCGCCGCTGGCCTGGGCCAACGCCCCGGCGGGCACGAAGAGCTACGCGCTGCTCATGCTCGATCCCGAAGGCCGCAATGGCCTGCGCGTGGTGCATTGGCTCGCCTACAACATTCCGGCCAACGTCACGAGCTTCGCCGAGGGCGAGACCAGCAAGCCGTCGCCCAAGTATACGGGCGGCAAGGGAACGGCCGGACAGTCGACCTATCTGGGTCCGTGCACGCCGCCCGGCACGACGCCGCATCACTACACGTTCGTCATGATCGCGACCGACCTCGAGCCGAACCTGCCGGCCGGCCTGAACTATGACGAGCTGATCGCCAAGCTCGAGGGCCACGCCAAGGCCGCGGCCGGCCTCGTCGGCCTGTTCAAGCACCCGTGACGGGTGCGGCGACCGGTTGATCGCAAGATAATCGTCAACGCCGACCAGGAGGAGCTTGATCGTGCCGTCACGTATCAAGCTCCTCTTGCTTCAGCTCCTGGTCGGCGCCGTCGCGGTCGGGCTGTGGCAGCTCTTTGCCAGTGTCGCGATCCTCGGCAAAATGCTGCTGCCGCCGTTCTTTTTCTCCACGCCCGTCGAGGTCGGCGCCCGCGTCTACGAGCTCTTTGCCGACGGCTCGATCTGGAAGCATCTCGGGTTCACGCTGGCGGAGTCGATCCTCGCCTTCGGGCTCGGCTCGCTCGGGGGCGTGCTGGTCGGCTTCTGGTTCGCGCGCGCCACCATGGTCGCGGCCGTGTTCGATCCCTATGTGAAGATGGTCAACTCGCTGCCGCGCGTCGTGCTGGCGCCGATCTTCACGCTGTGGTTCGGCCTCGGCATCTGGTCGAAGGTGGTGCTGGGCATCACGCTCGTCTTCCCCATCGTGTTCTTCAACGTCTATCAGGGCGTGCGCGAGGTGAGCCCGACCGTGCTCGCCAATGCGCGCATGCTCGGCTTGAACGCGCGCGAGCTCATGCGCCACGTCTACTGGCCCTCGGCGCTGTCGTGGATGTTCTCCTCGCTGCACACCTCGGTCGGCTTTGCGGTGGTGGGCGCGGTGGTCGGCGAGTATCTCGGCTCCGCCGCCGGGCTCGGCTACCTGATCCAGTCGGCGGAAGGAAACTTCGACGTGGCCGGCGTCTTCGCCGGCATGTTCGTGCTCGCCGTCTTCGTGCTGGCGATCGACGCGATCGTCTCGGTGGTCGAGCGTCGGCTCCTCGTGTGGCGGCCGGCGCCGGCCGAGACGCACGCCTAATTCCAGCGGCGCCAGCCGTGCTGGCCCTTCTGGCGCCGCCACTCGCTCGGATAGATGAACGAGCCGCTCCAGATGCCGCGCTTGGCGGCCTTCGCCTCCGCCTCCTCGGACACGTAGATGCGGCTGAAGCCGTACGCGACGGCCCAGCCCTCGCGCACGAGCCAGGCATTCACGTCGCTGCCGTCGGGCAGGGCGCAGGTCGCGATCACGCGACCATAGCGATCGATCACCTTGGGCTGGCAGATGAGCGTCCGGCCGCCGGCGCGCGCCTTGAGCTCACGGGTCGCGGCGCGTCCGCACGCCCAGGTCTTGCCGCCCGAATCGGTGCAGGTCTGGTCCCACTCGGGCGCGTCGATGCCCTCGAGGCGGATCGAGACGCCGTTGATGCGGATCGAATCGCCGTCGACGATCCAGGCCGGGCCGACGATGGGCGCGCGCGGCGCGGCGGGCGCCCGTTCGATGTGGCGCCGGCCGATCGCGTAGAAGCCGGCGAGGCACACGAGCGCGATCAGCAGCAAGAACGGCTGCCGGCGGCCCGGCCAGCCGGCGCGCTGGGATTTGTAGAAGTGATGCTGGAATCCGGCCATCCGGCGAACGCCCCGACGCGCGATGGAAAGATGCCATATTAGCAATCTCCGGCGCGACACGCTCCAGTCGCAGTGCCGCGCCTTGCAAATATGCCGCTGCGGCCGGCGTCGAGAACGCTTTGCACCCCGGGGGTGTTGGCCTAATGTCCGCGCCAATGCGTGCTGCAATATTCCGTGGAGGAAACCCATGATCGCCAAGTTCATCCGGCCGGCGCTGGTCGCGCTCGGCACGCTCGTCTTGAGCGCGAGCGCCGCCACTGCCGCCAAGATCACCATCGCGATCGGCGGCGCCGGCTGCCTGTGCTATCTGCCGACCGTGCTCGCCCAGCAGCTCGGCGAGTTCCAGAAGGCGGGGCTGGAGGTCGAGACCATCAACTTCAAGGGCGGCTCGCAGGCGCTCACCGCGGTGCTCGGCGGCAGCGCGGACGTGGTCTCGGGCTATTTCGACCACTGCGTCAACCTCGCGGCCAAGAACCAGTCGCTGCAGGCCTTCGTGGTCTACGACCGCTTCCCCGGCTTCGCGCTGGTGGTGGCGCCGAAGAACACGGGCACGATCGCGTCCGTGAAGGACCTCGCCGGCAAGAAGGTCGGCGTCAGCGCGCCCGGCTCCTCGACCGAGTTCTTCCTCAAGTACATGCTGGCGAAGGTCGGCGTCGATCCGAACTCGGTCGGCGTCGTCGGCATCGGCCTCGACTCGACCGCGATCGCCGCCATGGAGCAGGGACTGGTCGATGCCGCGATCATGCTCGATCCGGCGATCACG
>CAVPGG010000109.1:0-3360 GCA_963703755.1 uncultured Pseudomonadota bacterium | reverse complement strand
CCAGCACCGGACGCCGCTGCGGGGTTGGGTCGAGCCCGCCGGCGTCGCCGCGTTGCGCGGCCGCGACCAGGCCGTCCGGATCGAGCACCAGCTGCGGATTGCTTTCGGCGTCGAGCAGGGCGCCCGCCATGATCGGGCTTGCGGCCAGCCGGTCCGGCAGCGGGCGCACGACGATCCGTGCCGTTCCCAGCATGCGATCGACCCCGATGGCCGCGAGACCTCCGGCTCCCGCCACGATGACGGCGGTCCAGTTCCGCTCGGCCGGCCACCGCGCCCCGTCGAGCGCACGCGCCAGCGGAATGAAGGCGATGGCCTTCCCCTCGTACGGGATCGAGACGCCCGGCGCCGCGCGCGAAATCTCTTCGGCGGCGACCCGCAGGGTGCGGCGCACCGCGTCGAGCGGAATGGCAGCCGGGCTTCCGCCGGCGTCGACGATCAGGGCGTCCATGGACGCGAGCGACGGCGGGATCGCCAGCTCGAACGTCGTCCCGATCCCGGGGTCGGTGCGGACCGCCACCTTGCCGCCGAGCCGTTCGATCGCCTCGCGCACGACATCGAGGCCGACGCCGCGTCCGGAAATGTCAGTCACCGTCTTCGACGTGCTGATCCCGCCGCCGAGCAGCATGCGGACCAGCTCCGCGGCGCCGAGCGCCTTCGCCGTCGGATCGACGAGGCCGCGCTGCACCGCGACCCGCCGCACCGCGTCGAGGTCGACGCCGCGCCCGTCGTCGCGGCATTCGAACACGATGCGTCGCCCGCGCCGGGAGACCTCGACGGTGATGCGGCCGCTCTCCGGCTTGCCGGCCGCCTTGCGCTCGCCGTCCGCCTCGATCCCGTGCGCCACCGCATTGCGCACGATCTGGATGAGCGCGCCGCGTACGGTCTCGATCACATGGGAGTCGAGCCGGATGTCGCCGCCCTTGCCGGCGAACGTCACCTGCTTGCGCTGCGTCTGGGCAATGTCGCGTGCGGTTCGTTCGAGCGCGACGAACAGGCTTCCGGCTGGAACCAGCCGCAAGCGCTCGGCGGCATCGCGCAACTGGTGCAGCTCGCGGTCCATTTGATCGACGGTCGAGCCGAGATTGCGCTCGGCGCCGGCAAGGCTTCGCCGCAGCTCGTCCCCGATCGCATGCAGGTGTTGCGGACCGCGGCCCGCCGCCCGGTCATGGTCCGCGATCCCATGCGGGACGAGCTGCGCCAGCAGGAGGTCTGCCAGATGCCGCGCCTGTTCAACTCGCTGCCCGGCGGTGCGCAGCCCGGCCAGCAGGGCGTGGGTTTCCGTGATCCCGTCGAGCACGGCGTCCGTCTCGGCGATGTCGGTCCGCACGGTCCGGGCGCCGTCGTCCTGGCTCGGCTTGCCTGCGCGCGGCCGGCCGGCGTCGTCGGCCGGCGCGAGCGTGACGATCTGGCCGCTGATCTCGTCGAGATGCGACAGGATGGTGTCGATCTGCTCGCGTGCGATGTTGACCGCGCCATCGCGGAAGGGCGACAGCGCATCCTCGATCGCGTGGGCCCGGTCGGCGATCCCCGCTTGCTTGACGACGCGGGCCGCGCCCTTGAGCGTGTGGGCGAGGCGCAGCAGCCGCTGGACCGTCGTCGTACTGGTTCCGCTCTTCTCGAGCTCGAGCACGCCCTTCGCGCACTGGTCCAGCAGATCGCGCGCTTCCGGCCGAAAGTATTTGTAGGGGTCAGATGCCATGCGCTGTGCCGCCGGCACTATGCCGCCATGTGCGGCTGGATGATCCGCAGCAGATCCTTGGACAGCACCGCCATTTGCGTCACGGTTTGCAGCGTCTGGCCGGCGCTGGTCTCGGTTTCCACCGAGGCCTGGGTGACGCTGGCGATCGCGACGTTGACCTGCTCGACCGCGCTCGATTGCTGCTTCGTCGAAAGCTCGATCTCGCGCGCCGCTTCCGTCGTAACAGCGACGAGCTTGGCGATCTGCTTGAACGCCGCCGCCACGTCGCCGAACTGCCGCGAACCCGCATCCACCGCCTTGGACCCGGTTTCCGTGGCCATCACGGTGGTGTTCACCGCGCTCCGCACGTCGTCGATCAGGGTGCGTATCTCCTTGGCCGAGCCGCCGACCCGGTCGGCCAGCTTGCGGATCTCGTCGGCGACGACGGCAAAGCGCTTCCCCGCCTCCCCGGCGCCGGCCGCCTCGATCGTCGCGTTGATGGCGAGGATATTGGTCTGCTCCGCCAGCTCGGAGACGATGTCGAGGACGGCGCCGATTTCCTGCGATTTCTTGCCCAGCTCGAGCATGTGGGCGACGATCTGGTCGACCTGGCGCCGGATGCCGGAGATCGACTCATGGGTCGTGTCGACGGTGCCGTGGCCGGTGTGCGCCGCGCCCGCCGTCTGCTCGGCGTTCTGGGCCACGCGCTGGGCGCTTTCGGCGATTTGCCGCGAGGTGGCGAGAAGCTCGCTGATCGTGGTGGCGATCTCCGTCATCGCCGCCGACTGTTCCTTCGCGCCGCTCGCCTGCTGATTGGCGGCGGCCTGCAGCTCCGCCGACGAGCTGCGGACCTGCCCGACGGCCGTGCCGATCTGCGCGGACAGCGAGCGCGTGATGAACCAGCCGATCATCGCCACCGCAAAGGTGCCGAGAAGGCCGCCCCACAGGATGATGCGCATGGTCATGTCGGCGCTGGCCCGCGCCTCCTCGGCGCGCTGCTTCAGGAGACCCGTCTCTTCCCGGTTGGCGTCGGCCATGACCGCCCGCGCCTCGACCATGTACTTCCTGCCGGTATCGGCCCGGACGATCTTGACGGCGGCGTCGAACCCTTCGGCCCGCCGCAAATCGATGGTCTGCTTGAGCTCCGCCAATTTGGCGTCGATCAGGGGCGCAAGGGTTGCCAGCCGCCGCTGCTGGTTGGGATTGTCGCTGGTGAGCTTGCGCACTTCATCCAGCGTTCCTTTGATCGCCGCGAGCGCGCTTTGGTAGGGCCCGAGGTAGCTGTCGTCGCCCGTGATGATGTAGCCGCGCTGCCCGGTCTCGGCATCCTTCAATTCGGACAGCAGGTCGGCAAGCTCGGTGCGCACCTGATGGGTATGCTCGACCCAGACCTCGTTCTCGATCAGACGCGAGGCGTTGCGATAGGAAATGACCGCGATCATGACGAGCGTCAATGCCGCGAGCGCGAAGGCGGCGACCAGCCGCCGGCCGACAGTCCAATTGCTGATCATGTTCATCGCTCCTCGTGTGGCGCCGCTGCGGGTCTCGGGGTCTCGATCGCGTCGAGGACCGACGGCAGGTGCAGGATGGGTCGGACGAGATTTCGCATCCGCACGAAATCGCGCGCGTAGCTCGTCATCTCCGGGCGCGATTGCCGCGGCAGGATCGCATCGGGCAGGCCA
>CAVPGG010000108.1:0-19891 GCA_963703755.1 uncultured Pseudomonadota bacterium | reverse complement strand
GCCGGACGTCTGGTGTCCGACCTTCATCTCGATGCCAGCCATATCGGGCTTCTAATTTCTGTCTATTTTCTGACTTTCGCTATCGTGCAGTTGCCCGCCGGCATAGCGCTGGATCGCTACGGGCCGCGGGGCGTGCAAAGCATTCTGCTCGTTGTTGCCGCCATTGGGGCCGTCATGTTCGCCGTGTCCTCCAGCTATCAGACGCTCGTCATCGGGCGCGGCATTGATCGGCCTCGGGGTGGCCGGCTCGCTCGCGGCCGGGCTTAAAGCCATCATTGAATACTTTCCCAAAGAGCGGCTGCCGCTGGTCAACGGCTTTTTCATCGCTTGCGGCGCGGCCGGCGCCATCACGGCCACCAGTCCGGCCGAAGCTCTTCTGACGCACATGCAATGGCGCGCGCTGTTCGTGCTTTTGGCCGCGGCGACCGCGGCGGCCGGGCTGTGGGTCATGGTCGCTTCGCCGCGGAGCGCGGCACCTGCCCGAGACGGCAGCGCGCTCGCGCTGGCCGGCTGCGGCCGCAAAGGCCCGCTCGATCCGCCGCCCTCCGCCGCGATCGCGCCGCCGCCCAGCGATCAGCCCTCGCTCGGCGAGCTCAACGATCCCAACACGCCGGGCTTTCGCCGCGCGCCGCGGCCGCCGGTCGTCGCCGCGGCGCCGACCACCCAGGCGCCGCCGCCGGAGAAACGCAGCTTCTTCCTCGACTTCCTCATCAAGTGAGCGTCGCCTGACTATCTAACCGGCGCGCTCGTCCCAACTGACGCGGGCGGCCATGTTCGAATATTTTCCCAACAACTATCCCTGGAGCCTTGCCGTCATGGGCGCGCTGTCACGCGGCGGCATGATCGGCGAGGTCGACGAGGCCTGCCGGCCGTTGCGTGAGATCGCCGCCAAGAAAAACGATCCGGCCGCGCAGATGGCGTGGTTCGAAAGCTGGATGAAGCTCGCCGAGCGGGTCGAGCGGCTCGCCGACAGCGACGCGCAGAAGAGCCATCCGCTCTCCGCCGGCCGCAAGTACATGCGCGCCGGGCTCTACTATCTGCTGGCCGAGCGCATGCCGAGCCACAAGGACCCGCGCCGCATGATCGCGTATCGGCGCGGCATCGAGCTTTTTGAGCGCGGCCTCAAGCTGCGGCGCGAGCCGGTCGAGCGCGTCGAGGTGCCGTATGGCAATGCCGCGCTGCCGGCCTTCTTCGTCAAGGCGCCGGTTGCCGGTCGCGCACCCTGCATGGTGCATTTCGACGGCTTCGACGCCACCAAGGAGACGATCTACGGCGCGGTCGGCGAGGAGTATCGCCGGCGCGGCATCTCGCTCCTGATCGTCGACCATCCGGGGGTCGGCGAGGCGCTGCGCCTGCGCGGCCTCACGTCCGGCCCCGACACCGAGAAGCCGGCCGCCGCGGCGGTCGACTACCTCGAGACGCGCGCCGATGTCGACCGCGACCGCATCGGCATCGTGGCGCTCTCGCTCGGCGGCTACTACGCGCCGCGCGCCGCCGCCTTCGAGAAGCGCTTCAAGTGCTGCGTCGCCTGGGGCGCGATCTTCGATTTCGGGGTCGCCTTCGCGGCCCGGGTCGGCGGCTCCGGCGAGCCCTCGGTGCCGGGCTTCGCCGAGCACGGCCAGTGGGTGTTCGGCACCAGGAACCACGAGGAGACGCTCGCGGTGACGCGGCAGATGACGTTGGAGAAAGCCGCCGCCAACATCACGTGCCCGTTCCTGGTGGTGCACGGCGAGAACGACCGCCAGATCCCGCTCTGGCATGCCGAGAAGCTGCATGCCGCCGCCGTCAACAGCCCTGATCGCGAGCTGAAAGTCTTCTCGCTCGCCGACGGCGGCGCCGAGCATTGCGGCGCCGACAACGGCTCGCTCATCGTCGACTACATCACCGACTGGGTCGCCGAAAAGCTTGGCGCGTCGCCCCAGGGGCTTTGATACACTCCTGTCATTGCGAGCGCAGCGAAGCAATCCCACTTCACTTGCTCATGCATGCGCGGCGGAGATTGCTTCGTCGCTTCGCTCCTCGCAATGACGGATAGGGAGAGGCCTCGCGCCCCCATGCACCACTTCGACTACCGCGACGGCGTGCTGCACGCCGAGGGCGTCGACCTCGTCGCCCTCGCCGACGCTGTCGGCACGCCGTTCTACTGCTACTCGACCGCGACCATCACGCGTCACTATCGGGTGTTCGCCGGAGCGTTCGCGGACGTGCGCGCGCTCGTCTGCTACGCCATGAAGGCGAACTCCAACCAGGCCGTGATCGCGACCTTGGCGCGGCTCGGCGCCGGCGCCGACGTGGTGTCGCTCGGCGAGCTCAAGCGCGCGCGCGCCGCCGGCGTGCCGGCGGACAGGATCATGTTCTCCGGCGTCGGCAAGACCGCGCGCGAGCTTGCGGCCGCGGTCGATGAAGGCATCCTCTGCGTCAATGTCGAGTTCGAGCCCGAGCTCGACCTGCTGGCGCAGATCGCCGCCGCCAAGGGCCGCACCGCCTGCGTGTCGCTGCGCGTCAATCCCGACATCGACGCCAGGACCCATGCCAAGATCGCCACCGGCAAGGCGGAGAACAAGTTCGGCATCCCGATCAGCCGCGCCCGCGAGGTCTATGCGCGCGCCGCGAAGCTCAAGGGCGTGCGCGTGTCGGGCGTCGACATGCACATCGGCAGCCAGATCACCGAGCTCGAGCCGTTCGGCGATGCCTTCGCGCTGCTCTCCGACTTCGTGCGCACCTTGCGCGCCGACGGGCACCATATCGAGCATGTCGATCTCGGCGGTGGCCTCGGCATTCCCTACCGCGACGACAACGAGCCGCCGCCCGATCCCGATGCCTACGCGCAAGTGGTCAAGCGCGCGACCCGCGACCTCGACTGCACGTTGATTTTCGAGCCCGGCCGCCTGATCGTCGGCAATGCCGGCATCCTGGTGACCCGCGTCATCTACCTCAAGCGCGGCGACGCCAAGATCTTCGTGATCGTCGATGCCGCCATGAACGACCTCGTGCGCCCGACCCTCTATGAGGCGCACCACGAGGTCTGGCCGGTGCGCCGCGCGCCGCCGGGCAGCCCGCGCATCCGCGCCGACATCGTCGGGCCGGTGTGCGAATCGGGCGACTACCTCGCGCTCGGCCGCGACCTCGTGGAACCGGCCCGCGGCGACCTCGTTGCCGTCATGTCGGCGGGCGCCTACGGCGCCGTCCAGGCCGGCACCTACAACACCCGCGCGCTGGTGCCGGAGGTGCTGGTGAACGGGGCCGAATGGGCCCTCGTTCGGCCGCGCGTCGAGGTCGAGGATTTGATCGGCCTCGATCGGCTGCCGGCATGGCTCGGATAGCCGCCGCCCGCGGGCATCGCCTGCACAAAAATGCGTGAAATCCCGCAAAAGGGCCCATTTCGGCCTTGTCGGGATGGCAGGGTGTCGCAGGCGTGATAAGCTGCTGCGTCGCAGCATGCGTCGAGAATCGGCCGCATTTGCTTACCGGGGACCTGACGACCGGAGACCGGATTGACGGAATCGATACCCGACCCCGTTCCGCCCGCGCGCCGGCCTGATCCCCGGGCCGCGACAGCAACGCTGGAGCGCGCGCTCATCCGCGCCAAGTGGGCGATCCTGTGGGAGCGGCTGTGGCCGGCGCTCGCTTCGGTCGCGACCGCGATCGGCCTGTTCCTCGCCGTGTCGTGGCTCGGGCTGTGGCTATGGCTGCCGCCGATGGGCCGCGCGGTCGCGTTGTTCTGCTTTGCGGTGCTGACCGCGGCCGCGACGGTGCCGCTGTTCTTCCTGCGCATTCCGGGCCGGCACGATCGCCTGCGCCGCCTCGATTCCGTCTCCGGTCTCGCGCACCGGCCCGCGACCACGATCGCCGACAAGATGGCGACGCCCGCGAACGACGTTTGGGCGAAAGCCCTGTGGCGCGCCCATGTCGAGCAGGCGCTCGCCAAGGTGCGCAACCTGCGCGCCGGCCTGCCGATGCCGCGGCTTGCGCTGCGCGACCCGTTCGCGCTGCGCGCCCTCGTGCTTCTCCTTGCGGTCGCGACCTTCTTTGCGGCGGGCGGCGAGCGCGGCCGGCGCATCGCCGCCGCGTTCGACTGGCAGGGCGTGGTGCTGCCGCCGAACTTCCGTCTCGACGCCTGGGTCTCGCCGCCGACCTACACGGCGAAGCCGCCCGTGATCCTGCCCGGCGTGCGGCCGGGCGAGCCCGCGCAGGCGCAGGCTGCGGCGTTCTCGGTTCCGGTCAACAGCGTGCTGATCATCCGCTCGAGCGGGCAGGTGCAGTTCGACGTCGCGGTGACGGGCGGGCTCAAGGAGGTCAAGGGCGATCAGCGTCCGCAGGCGCCCAGCGGCACCGAGGAGCGCCGCTTCACCATCACGGATCGCGGCACCGTGACGGTCACGGGCCTCGGCAACGACGACCTCGTCTGGGCGTTCAACGCCATCCCGGACAAGCCGCCGACCATCTCGCTCACCAAGGAGCCCGAGCCGCAGGCGCGCGGCGCGCTCGCGCTCTCCTACAAGCTCGAGGACGACTACGGCGTCTCCGACGCCAAGGCGGTCTTCCGCCTCAAGGATCCGGCGAGCGCGGCGCGCCCGCTCTACGGCGCGCCGGACTTCGTGCTCGCGCTGCCGCAGGCGCGCACGCGCAACGGCGTCGGGCAGACCACCAAGGATCTGACCGACCACCCGTGGGCGGGCGCGAGCGTCGAGATGACGCTGATCGCGCACGACGACGCCGGCAACGAGGGACGCAGCGAGGCCTACAAGGTCACGCTGCCGCAACGCGCCTTCTTCAAGCCGCTCGCGCGTGCGCTGATCGAGCAGCGGCGCGAGCTTGCCCTCGACGCCAATGCGCGCGACCGCGTGCTGATCGCCGTCGATGCGCTGGCGATCGCGCCCGAGACCTTTACGCCCGAGACCTCGATCTATCTCGGCCTGCGCGCCATCTATTGGAACCTCGCCCACGCCAAGAGCGACGACGACCTGCGCGGCGTGGTCAAGCGCATGTGGGAGATGGCGGTCGGGATCGAGGACAACGGCGTCGCCGACGCCGAGCAGGCGCTGCGTCAGGCGCAGGAGAACCTGCGCCAGGCGCTCGACCGCGGCGCGGACGACAAGGAGATCAAGCGGTTCACCGACGAGCTGCGCGCCGCGCTCGACCGCTTCCTGCAGGCGCTCGCCGAGCAGATGCGGAAGAACCCGCAGGCGGCGCGGCCGTTCGACCCCAACGCCCGGGTGCTGAGCCAGCGCGACCTGCAGCGCATGATCGACCGCCTCGAGCAGCTCTCGCGCTCCGGCAATCGGGACGCCGCCCAGGCGCTGCTCGACGAGCTCAACAACATGCTCAACAACCTGCAGATGGCGCAGCCGGGCCAGATGGACGAACTCGGCGACGAGGACATGAACGCCGCGCTCGATGAGCTCGGCGACATGATCCGCCAGCAGCAGCAGTTGCGCGACCGCACCTTCAAGGAAGGCCAGGACCAGCGTCGCCAGCAGCGCGGTCAGCGCGGGCAGCGCGGCCCGAATGGTCAGCCGGGCCAGCAGGGCGACCAGAACGCCTTCGGCGACCTGCGCAAGAACCAGCAGGGGTTGCGCGACCGGCTCAACAAGCTGATGGACCAGCTCCGGCAGAAGGGGCTCGGCCAGCCGGGCAACGACAACAACGGCGAGCCCGATCCGCTCGGCGAGGCCGGCGGCGCCATGGACGAGGCGCAGAACGCGCTCGGTGACAAGAATGCCGACGGCGCGGTCGACGACCAGGGCCGTGCGCTCGATGCGCTGCGCAAGGGCGCCCAGAGCCTCGCCCAGCAGATGCAGCGGCAGATGGGGCAGGGGCCGGGCGATCCGCGCGGTCCGGGCCGCCAGCGCGCGCAGAACGATACCGATCCGCTCGGCCGCCCGTTGCACGGCTACGAGGACGGCTCGAAGGTGCCGCTCGAAGCCGACGTGCAGCGCGCCCGTCGCATCCTCGAGGAATTGCGCCGCCGCTTCGGCGACACGGCGCGCTCGCAGATCGAGCTCGATTACATTGAGCGGCTGCTCAAGGGGTATTAGGTCTCCTAAGCCGCTGGTTGAAATCTTCCCTCCGCGCTAACGTGGCTTGCGGTCAGCGCGGGGAGAGCGGTGAGCAATTCATCCAGGGTTTTGTCGTGCAGGCGGACATTCGCCGTCGCCTTTGTGGCTGCAGCGTTCCTCAATCCGCAGACTGCCGCCGCGCAGGACTGCCCGACTGCCCAGTCCGCCGCGCGGCTTCGTCGTGGTGCGCAACGAGCGGCAGAAGACCGAGGTGTTCCACGCCGGGCAGGGCCTCGTGCACACCGTGATGCGCTATGACGGCGAGACCTTGCTCGAGACCACCCAGTACGAGGGCCTGTTTCAGCTCGAGCGGATCGACCGCGGCCGGCGCACCACCTTCGATCCGCGCACCGATCTCAAGACGCTGTTTCCGCTCAAGCCGGGCGCGCAGCTGCACGCCAAGTTCATCAGCGAGAGCAACGGCAATTTCGGCCGGCTCTATGTCGAGCTCGACGTGCAGAAGCCGGAAGACCTGCTGATCGGCCCGTGCAAGTACGCGGTGCTGCGCATCGAGTGGCGCCAGTCGACGAGCTCCGTGCCGCCGCAGTTCGCGTACTTCGATCTCTATTCGCCCGACCTCAAGCTCGTGCTCGCGCGCGAATACAAGCATCGCGACGGCCAGACGAACGTGGTCAAGTTCGACCGCATCTATCCGTTGAAGAACTGACCGCGCCTCAATACAGCGGCGCGATTTCGCCGACCTTGAGCGGGCCGAGGAACACCGCGCCGTCGGTGAAGCGCAGCGGCAGGGTCACGGCCTTGCGGCCTTCCAGCTCGGCCGGCTGGCCCAGCATGGTCGCGCCCATGGCGGCGAGCGCCGCGTTGCCGTGCGAGCCGAGCAGGCTGTCGAGGTTGAGCCCGGGCGCGACGCGGTTGAGCGCGTTCTGCGACGCCTGCCCGACCGCGCGGTCGAGGCCGAGCGCGGTGACGAGCTGCTCGATGCCCGCGACCGTGAGGTCGATCTGGCCGTCGAGCGCCCCGCGCGCCGTCAGGCGCAGCGTGCCGCGCCCGACCGCCAGCACGTCGCCCTGGCGGATGCGCGCCTGGCGCACGTCGAGGCTCCCGTTCGCGGCCTGCAGGTCGCGCAGCACCTGCTGCAACGGCCGCGGCGAGAAATCGGCGAGCCCGCGCAGCGTCGCGGCGATCTGCGCATCGATCGGCGTCGCGGGCACGCGCGGCACGCCGGGAAACAGCGCCTGCGTGAGGTCGAGCGCAAGGTCGAAGGCGGGCGGGTCCTGCGGCAGGCGCGGCGCCTCGCGCAGATGGACTTCGGCGTGCGCGGCGCGCGCCAGCGCCGCCGCCCCGCCATTCTGCGCGATCGACGGCTGGTCGAGCACGAGCGCGACGCGCTCGGGCGGCGCCGATGGCCGCATCCGCACGCTCAACTGCGCGAGCGTCCAGTCGACCACGGCGGCGTGGCCCTGCTCGTCCGCGACCGTGAGCGGGCCGGCGAACTCGGCGATCGCCAGCGTCGGCTGATAGACCTGCACGGCCGCGTGCATGTCCTTCGCCTTGAGCGTCACCCGCGCCTTGGTGAGCTGCAGCTCCGGCGCGCTGCAGCCGAGCTCGAAGCGGAGCGGAAAGCCGCCGAAATCCTGCCGCGTGCAGCTCAGCACGCGCCCCGCCGCGGCCTCCCGCTGGTTCCAGGCGGCGAGCTCGGTCTGCGCGCGGCCCGCCGCATAGAACCAGAATCCGGACCAGCCGAGCGCCAGCGCCAGCACCAGCGCGAGCGGCGCCACGATGCGCCAGCGGCGCGGCGGGCGCGGCACGGCCGCGTCGTAGGTCGGATAGCTCACGGACATCTGCCCTCGCGGTTGCGTTCGGCGCAGGCGCCTGTTAGGCGAACGTGCAGCCGGGATTCAATGCCGCCGTTACGTTCGCTCTGATGGAATTTTTCGAGCACCCCGACGAAGACCTGTGGGTCTTCGCCTATGGCTCGCTGATGTGGCGGCCCGGCTTCGCCCATCTGGAACGCGCGCCGGCGCGCCTCATCGGGCTGCACCGCGCGCTGTGCGTCTACTCGTTCGTCCACCGCGGCACGCCGGAAAAGCCCGGCCTCGTGCTCGGCCTCGACCGCGGCGGCGCCTGTCGCGGCATCGCGTACCGGGTCGAACGGACGAAGCGCGGCGCCACGATCGCCTATCTGCGCGGGCGCGAGCAGGTCACCATGGTCTATCGCGAGGCCTGGCGCGACGTGCTCCTCGCCGGCTCGTCCGAGCGGCGCGTGCGCGCGCTCGTCTACATCGTCGACCGCGGCCATCCGCAATATGCCGGCCGGCTCGATCTCGATCAGCAGCTGCATTTCGTCCGGCAGGGTCATGGAAGCTCGGGGGCCAATCCGGAATACGTGCTGGCAACGGTTGCGGAGATCGAGGCGCAGGGCATTCGCGACACCGACCTGCACCGGCTCGCCGAGCGCCTCAAGGGCATTCACGATTCGCGGCACGCTCAGAATTCTCCCTCACTCAAGCCCTGAATTGGGGCGGGGGCGCGGCGAAACGCGCCCGCGGCGCCGGCCGTCGAAAAGACAGGTGGCCGCGGATGCCCTAGAAAACGCTGTGGTTCCGCCGTGTTGGACGATCTGACCATGAGGTGCGCCTGATGCCGATATCGACAGACCGTGACGGCCGCTCCGATGTCGCGCCGCCGCCGGCCGCCCGCCCCACCGACATCGTCATGCTGGACGCGGCCGGCCTGGCCAAAGCCATTGGCGCGCGGCAGGTCTCCTGCGCCGAGGTGCATGGCCGCCTATCTCGACCACGTCGAGCGGCTCAACCCGAACGTCAACGCCATCGTGGCGCTGCAGGATCGTGCCGCGCTGCTGATCGCAAGCGCGCCGAGCGCGATGCGCAGCTCGCGCGCGGCGAGGTCATGGGGCCGCTGCATGGCTTTCCGCTCGCCGTAAAGGATTTCGCGCCGGTCAAGGGCATCCGGATGACAATGGGGTCGCCTATACTGAAGGATTTTGTGCCGATCCGCCGACGGCATCATGGTGGAGCGGCTTGCGCAATGCGGGCGCGATCTTTATTGGCAAGACCAACACGCCCGAGTTCGGCCTGGGCTCGCACACCTACAACCCGTCTACGGCGCGACCCGCAATGCCTATGACCAGACGCGATCGGCCGGCGGCAGCAGCGGCGGCGCCGCGGTCGCGCTCGCGTTCGCATGTTCCCCGTGGCCGACGGCAGCGACTACGGCGGCAGCCTGCGCAACCCGGCCGGCTGGAACAATGTCTTCGGCTTTCGCACCAGCTATGGCCTTGTGCCACGCGCGACGCGCGCGACGCCTGGCTGCCGTCGATGTGCGTCTCGGACCGATGGCGCGCAATGTCGCCGATCTCGCGCTGCTGCTGTCGTGCAGGCTGGCTACGACGCCCGCGCACCGCTGTCCATAGCCGGGGACGGCGCGCGCTTCCGACGACGCCTCTGGAGAGGGATTTCAAGGGTAAGCGCATTGCCTGGGGCGGCGATTTCAACGGCTATCTGCCCTTTGAACCGGGCGTTTGGACGCTTGCAGGGAGGCGCTCAAGGTCTTCGAGTCGATGGGCTGCGTCATCGAGGAGGCGCAGCCGGATTATTCCATCGAGGCGGTCTGGCGAGGCTTGCCGCCAGCTTCGCGCCTGGCAGAGCGGCGGAGCGCCTCTCGCCTATTACAAGACCCGCCAAGCGCGCGCTGATGAAGCCGGAGGCGGTCTTTGAGGTCGAGAGCGGGCTTAAGCTCACAGCGTTCGATATTACTGCCGCATCAGTCGTGCGCACAGAATGGTATCAGGCCGTACGACAACTTCTTCGAGCGTTTCGACTACTTCATTCTACCCACCGCCCAGCTCTTTCCCTTCGATCTCGATCTGCATTGGCCGCGCGAGATCGCGGGACACGCAGATGGAGACATACCACGAGTGGATGAAGTGCGTGCTGCCCGTGACCATGTCGGGCTGTCCGGCGCTTGCCGCGCCCGCCGGCTTCAACGCGCAGGGCCTGCCGATGGGCATCCAGATCGTCGGCCCTAACCAGGCCGATCTCGCCTGCCTGCAGCTTGCCCACGCCTACGATGTCGCGACCGCCTGGCCGGCGCGGCAATTGCCGTCGCTGCTAACGCATGTTCCGGCGAAGTGGACCCCGGTTCGCCGACAAGAACAGGCGTCAGGCTAACGCATGTTCCGGCGAAGTGGATCCCGGTTCGCCGACAAGAACATGCGTCAGGCTGACATGAACGAGGCGGCGTCGGAGGGCTCCGACGCCGCCTCGCCCTGTTCGACGCGTGCCGATTGCGGCGCGCGTTACTGGATGCTGAAGAATTCCTTGAAATTCTCGACGGTCTTCTTCCAGGTCGCGTACTGGTCGTCGAGCAGCTCATAGGTGCCGCCCGGGGTCAGGTCGAACGTCGGACTCGAGCCAGATGCCTTCTGATTGGTCGAAATAGGCCCGCGCCCAGCGGCGCAGCCAATTCCAGTCGTTCAGCTTCGTGGGCAGGATCTTGCCGCGCGGCCAGCCGGCCGCGAACTGGATCGAACCGCAGCGCTCGCCCTGGCAGTCGAAAAAGTATACGCCGAATTTCACGCCGCTGACCGAGGTCTGCACGATCTTGTGGCCGGCCCCGTCGTTGGTGATCTTGGCTTCCATACCCTTGGCCTGCAGCCAGGCCACTACGTCGTCGTAGGTGACGCCGGCCGACGGAATGTCCTTGGCTTCCGCGGTGACGGATGCAAAAGCCATGAACGCTGCCGTGGCCGCAATGCAGATACCGCGCAACATCGAACGCCCCTCCTGAGGTTTGTCACCGATAGCGTCAATCTAATCGAGATCAAATCCAATACCAAGTGGGTGACACACAGATGTCCGGGGCGGGCCATGCATCCCGGCGATGTCCGATTTCGCCCCGGACCAGCGCCAATAGCGCCCTGAGCATTTGATCCGGCCCGGTCACCCGGCGCCGCGCGCCGCCTCCGCCAGGAGGCGGGCCGTCGCGCCCTCGATGTCGCCCTGCAGCCGGGCCAGGAACGCCTCGGCCGGCAACCCCGGCGCGATCGGATCGAGCGCCTCGACCACGATCGTGCCCGGATGGCGCAGGAATTTCCGCCGCGGCCAGAACACGCCGGAGTTGAGCGCGATCGGCACGCACGGCCGGCCGCATTCGCCGTACAGATGCGCGATTCCGAATTTGTATTTCGGCTCGGCGCCGGGCGGCCGCCGCGTGCCTTCCGGAAACACGATGATCTGCCGGCCCGCGTCGAGCGCCGCCCGCGCGCGCGCCGCCATGGCGACGAGCGCCGGCTTGCCGCCGCCGCGCTCGACCGGGATCATGCCGGCGTGCCGCGCGTACCACCCGTAGAACGGAATCCACAAAAGCTCGCGCTTGAGGATGTAGGCGGGGTCGGCAAACAGCGTGAGCAGCGCGAAGGTCTCCCACGCCGACTGATGCTTGGCGGCGACCAGGGCGGCGCCCGCCGGGATCCTCTCCAGCCCGCGCCAGTCAACCGTGATGCGGCAGATCGCCCGCAGCAGCGCCAGGTTGACCCCCGCCCAGTGCCGCGCGAGCGCGATGATGCCCCGGCGCGGCATCAGCAGGGTCGGGATCGCGGCCACCAGGTAGACGGCGAGCACGAGGTAGAACAGCGCGTTAAAGACGAGCGAGCGGAGGGCGATCACGGCAGCATGATCCCGAAAAGTGGGTACCGGTTTTCGGAAGAGATCATGTTCAAAGAATATGCTTAGGCGGGCGCGCAGCAGCTGCGCGCGACCGCGCCCGATTTGCGCGCCGGCGCGATGCGCACGCGCACGACCGTCACGACGTATTTGAGATATTCCGAGATCACCAGGCGCGCGGTCGCGCCGTTCGACCACCATGGCTCGGCGCGCTGGCGCTCGGTCAGCACCGGAAACGCGATCAGCATCACGTCGGGCAGCTCGTGCGCGAGCTCGGCGATCGCGCGCGGCATGTGATAGGCCGAGGTGACGACGAGCAGCGAGTGGAAGCCCTGCTTGCGCGTCCAGCGCCGGGTCTCGACCGCGTTGCCGATGGTGTTCTCGGCGTTGTGGTCGAGGTCGATGCAGCAGCCGAACAGCCGCTTGTATTGCGGCGTGAGCCGCGCGAGCTCGTGCGAATGGGTGGTGCGGTTGACGCCCGTGATCAGCAGCCGCCGGCCGCGCGCCGCCGCCAGGAGCTCGACCCCGTCGTTGATCCGCAGCGCCCCGCCGGTCAGCACCACGATGCCCTCGGCGCTGCGGTCGGTCGGCGTCTCGGCGGTCGGCACCCGCTGCAGGAACCAGACGAAGCCGAGCACGAGCGCCAGCGCGCCGACCGCGACGGTGAGCACGATCCCGCACTGCACGATCGCGATCGCGCGCGCGAGCCCGCCGCGCCGCGCCGGCCCGGTGGGGTCCGTCGCGGCTTTCTGCTCGCTCGAATTTGCTGTGCCGCCAGACATCGGTCATCCGGCCCCCGTGACCCCATCATACGGCAAAATTCGGCGTCTGGATGGCCGGCCGGCGTCCCGGCTCCCCCGCTCGCGGCTACGGCATGCGCATATCTTTGCAGTTGGATCGTGGGCACTGAGGCGCGGTTGTTACCCTCCCGCCCTTTGGCGGGGAGGGTCGAGCGACGCAGCGAAGCTGCGGAGCGAGGGGTGGGGGGACTACACTTGCTCTGAATTTGCGAAAAGCGCGCTTAAGCTTGCTCCGAACAAGCTTGACCTGTCAGGAATCAACCCGGTCTAAACTGTCAGGCATCAGCCCGGTTCAGACCGCAGCGCCCCCAACCCCCGACCCCTCCCCGCCACTCGCTTCGCTCGCGGGGGGAGGGGAGCGGCGACTTCTGTGCATGCCGTAGCCCAGCAAGGGGAGGGGAATCGCGCGGCCCCCTCTACGCGATGGCGGCGAGCGTCCGGTTGACCACGTGGCGCGAGGTGCCGGCCGTGACGGCGGCGACCAGCACGATCTGGCCGAGCACCGCCGCATAGCCCGCGATGCCGATCGAGAAGGTGCTGAACAGCGCCGAGGTCTGCTCCTGCGCGGCGGTGCCGAGGAAGAGGTTGCTGAAGAACCCCGCAAGCCCGAGCACCGCCAGCGCCCCGAGGCCGCCGATGACGCCGCCCTGCAGGCCCAGCATCATAAAGTGGCGCTGGAACTGGCCCGCGATATAGCCGTCGCGGGCGCCGATGAAATGCAGCACCTCGATGATCGGCTGGTTCGCCGCCATCGCGCCGCGCGTCGCGAAGGCGACCGAGAGCACGGTCGCGGCCAGCACCAGCGCGAGGATGCCGACGCCGCCCGCGATCGCGGCGCCCGCCATGGCGCGCATGCGGTCGATCCAGCCGCGGTGGTCGTCGACGCTCGCGCCCGCGATCCTTGCCGTGAGCGCCGCGCGCAGCGCCGCGATGTCGGGGCGCTGGCCGGCCGCGACGCGCAGCACGATGATGCGCGGCACCGGCAGGGCGTCGAGCGCGAGGCCGGTGCCGAGCCACGGCTCGAGCAGGCGCGCCGACTCGGCCGCCGTGTACGGGCGCACGTCGGCAATGCCCGCGGTCGCGCGCGCGATCTCGGCCGCCTGGTTCACCTCGGCGTCGAGGTCGTGGCCGCTCACGGGACGGATCTGGATCGTCATCTCGCGCGCCACGTCCGACTGCCACTCGGCGGCCGAGGCGAGCACCAGCATCACGGCGCCGGTCGTCAGCGAGGCGAGGAACGTCATGATCGACACCACGGCGACGAGGGCGCGCCCCGCGACCGAGCTGCGCGGCACGATCGGCGTCTCGACGCGCGGGAAATTCCCCGGCGGCTGGCGCGCCGGCGCGGCGAATTCGGGCTCGTAGGAGGCTTCCGCCATGGTGCTGTTTCTCGCCGCGGCTACTCGTAGACGTGCATGCGGCCCTCGTGCAACACGAGGCGGCGCGCGTCGTACTTGTCCATCAGCGCGATGTCGTGCGTCGCGATGACGACCGAGGTGCCGAGCTTGTTGAGCTCGACGAACAGCCGCAGCAGCCGCTCGGCGAGCGAGGGGTCGACATTGCCGGTCGGCTCGTCGGCGAGCAGGAGCTGCGGCCGGGCGATCACGGCGCGTGCGATTGCGGCGCGCTGCTTCTCGCCGCCGGACAGCACCGGCGGCAGCGCCCACATGCGCTCGCCGAGGCCGACCCAGCTCAACAGCTCGCTCACCTCGTGCCGGTAGCTCGCCTCGGCGCGGCCGAGGATGCGCAGCGGCAGCGCCACGTTCTCGTAGGTGCTCATGTGGTCGAGCAGGCGGAAGTCCTGGAAGACGATGCCGATGCGCCGGCGCAGCGTCGCGCGCGCATCCTTGGTGAGCGTCGCGATGTCGTGGTCGAACAGCGAGATCAGCCCGCGCGTCGGCTTGAGCGAAAGGAAGAGCAGCCGCAGCAGCGACGACTTGCCGGCGCCCGACGGGCCGGTGAGGAACTGGAACGAATGCGGATCGATGTGGAACGTGAGGTCGCGCAGAACCTCGGGACCGAGCCCGTAGCGCAATCCGACGTTTTCGAAGCGGACCAAGATCGTCTCCGCGTCAGGGCACGACGCTCGCGCCCTCCGCGCCTACGATGGCGCATGTTGCCGTGATTCTCTCCTTATTACAGGAACCCGCGGGGGCGGGAATTGGCGCCCGCCACGTCCTTCGGGTGCGGCGCAATGACCCGATCGGATTACCGGTCGCTGGCCGCGATGGCTAAAGACTGCCTGCCATGGTTTCCGGTCCGTTAACGGACCGCTGCTAGCGTCGCCCGGCCTGCGGGGATTTTCCACGATTCGCCGATGCTGATCGCCTGTCCGAACTGCGCCACCTCCTACGACCTCTCGGCCACGTCCCTGGGCGAGGGGCGGTCGGTGCGCTGTGTGCGCTGCCAGGAGGTTTGGTTCGCGACCCCGGCCGAGGCCGCGCCGCCGGCGGGCGGCTACGCCGGCGCCGCCGCGGCCCAGTACCAGCGCGGCGCCGCCGCGGCGCCGCACGAGCCCGACCCCGAGCCCCCGGTCGACGAATTCGCCCGCCACGACGATACGGATGACATCGATCCCAACCTCGCGGCCCGTGCCGCCGGCCACGAGCATGTCACGTATGACGATCCGCCCCCGCTCGACGACGACGCCTCCTACGCGGCGGACGACGCCGGGCTCGATGCGCATGACGCGCCGCCGCTCGCTCCCGGGCCGGGCGAGGCCGCGCCCGCCGCCGCGCACGAGCCCGCCGAGGACATCGAAAGCTTCGCGGCCCGCCGCGCCCGGCGCGAGGCGCTCAAGAGCGGACGCCGCGGCCTGCGTCCGAGTCTTGCGACCGTGATCCTCGCCCTCGTCGCCGTGCATGCGGTGGTGCTCGGCTGGCGCTCCGACGTGGTGCGGCTGATGCCGCAGACGGCGTCGCTCTATGCGGCGATCGGGCTGCCGGTCAATCTGCGCGGCCTCGCGTTCTCCGACGTGACGACCTCCTCGGAGATGAGCGAGGGCGTGCCCGTCCTCCTGGTGAAGGGCCGCATCACCAACATCACGCGCCAGCCGCACGACGTGCCGCGCCTGCGCTTTGCGATGCGCAACACCGCGGGCAACGAGGTCTATGCCTGGACGTCGCTGCCCAGCCGTCCCCAGCTCGCGCCCGGCGAGACCGAGCCGTTCGAGACGCGGCTCGCCTCGCCGCCGGCCGACGGACAGGCCGTGATCGTGCGCTTCTTCACCCGCCGCGACATGACCGGCGCGGGACGCTAGAGCATGATCCCGAAAAGTGGACACCGGTTTTCGGAAAAGATCATGCTCAAACATGGAGCTAAAGCGTGATGACGTTTCGAAGAAACGTCATCACGCTTTAGGCCGCGCCATGGCGCGCATCCTGCTCGCCGAGGACGAGGAGGCGCTGCGCGCCTTCATCGCCCGCGCGCTCGCCCAGGACGGCCACGAGGTGGTCGCGACCGCCGACGGCGG
Organism: uncultured Pseudomonadota bacterium; assembly: GCA_963703755.1. Taxonomy (GTDB): domain Bacteria; phylum Pseudomonadota; class Alphaproteobacteria; order Rhizobiales; family Xanthobacteraceae; genus JAVDCA01. Next base: position 3,915 of record CAVPGG010000108.1, on the reverse strand, counting down.
CGAGGCACTCGACGTGCTCGCGCGCGAGCAGGGCCGCTTCGACCTGCTGCTCACCGACATCCGCATGCCCGTGATGGACGGCATCGCGCTCTCGCTCGCCGCCGCGCGCGACTTCCCCGACCTCACCATCATGCTGATGACCGGCTACGCCGACCAGCGCGAGCGCGCGCACGGGCTCGATGCGCTGATCCATGACGTGATCGCGAAGCCGTTTTCGCTCGCCGAGATACGCAAGACGGTGGCGGAGGCGCTGCTGGCGAAGGGGAGGTGAGGGGGTTTCTTGCCGCGAAGCGCGTCGCGCAGCGAGAACTGCGGGCAGGCTGCACAGCGTATGTATCGCCTCGCGGATTTCGCAGCGAAGCGTGCAAGCCACGCGCCGCACGTACCGGACGCCCAGTTTGGACAGCTCAAATTAGAGAGGATTGAAGATGATGCGTCCAGCCTCGGCCGCCTTGCGGTGAGGCCGGGTGGTGATCTCCACATCCTGATCGAATGCCGTCAGCATTCGCATGAGCCGCGCTACCGAGTAGCCTCGATAGTGGCCTCGCAGGATCTTCGACCGGTCGGGTTGCTTGATGCCGAGCAGTCTGGCGGCGTCAACCTGCGAAAGCTTGCGCTCCTTGATCAACCGGGAGAGCTGGACCACCAGCGCCGCCTTCAGTTGATGCTCCTCGGCGTTGGGGAGGCCCAGATCGGCAAAGATGTTGCCGCTGCCGATCTCGTGCGCCGGCACGGATTTCTTGGTCATGGTTTGGCTCCCTTCCTTGCTTTGTGAATGGCCTCGGCCTCGCGGAGGCGCTGGCGGATCAAGTCCAGGTGCCGCCGCGGCGTCGCGATCATCCAGAGGTTCTGAGGTTCTCGGAACGAGCTGGCCTACGCCACAGAGCTGCCCGCAGTCGAACCCCATCGTGAGCCAACCCCCGGATCCCATCCGTACAAGGCCCCAATAAACATCACGCAACCATCGCCCGATCGCCCGGCCCCAACTCCGGAACGTCCGGCCGGGTAACCGCATCGAGGGTGAAGAAGAACGTGGCGCCGCATCCCACGGCGCCCTCTGCCCAGATGCGCCCGCCATGACGACGCACGATCCGCTGGACCGTGGCTAACCCGACGCCGGTCCCTTCGAATTCGGCGGTCGAGTGCAGGCGTTGAAACATGCCGAACAGCTTTGCGGCATGCGCCATGTCGAAGCCGGCGCCGTTGTCGCGCACGAAATAGGCGCGGCGCCCGTTGCCGACGACGCCGACCTCGATCCGCGCCTGCGGCTGCTTGGCGGTGAATTTCCAGGCGTTGCCGATGAGGTTTTCGAACACGATCGTCAGCAGGTTGCCGTCGCCCTCCGCGAGCAGCCGATCCGGCACGACAAGGTCGACCTGGCGTTGCGGCGCCGCCCGGCGCAGTCGGGCGATGACGGCGCGCGCCGTCTCGCTCAGATCGACGGCCTGGCGCTGGAATTCGGCGCGGCTGATGCGCGACAGCTCCAGCAGGTCGTCGATGAGCCGCGTCATCTGCTGGGCCGATTTGCGGACATAGCGGATATGCTGCTTGCCGTCGTCGTCGAGCCGCGCGCCGTAGTCTTCGAGCAATATCTTGCCGAGGGTATCGATGGCGCGCGACGGCATCCGCAGATCATGCGCCACCGCGGCGCTGAAACACTCCATCTCCTCGTTCTTCAGCTCGAGCTCCCCGACAAGAGCGGCACGTGCTTCCGCCGCCTCCTTGGCGGCGCGTGCCTCCATCGCTTCCAATTCGGCGTGCAGGAGCTGCTCGCGAATTTTCCGGTTCTCGTCCTCGAACTGCTTGCGCCTGATCTGCGCCAGCACGCGCGCGCGCAGCAGATCGAAGTCGCTCGACTTGGCGATATAGTCGTCCGCGCCGGCGCTCAGGCCGTCGATCATCGATTTTCGATCCTCGACCGCGGTGAGCATCACGATCGGAATGTCGCGCATCGCCGGAACGTTCTTCACCCGCCGGCAGGTTTCGCGGCCGCCGATGCCCGGCATCACGAGGTCGAGCAGAACGCAGTCGACCGGCTGGACCGCGAGCAGCTGCAAGGCTTCCTCGCCGGAGCGTGCGAGCGCGATTTCATAGCCGTCGGCCCGCAGCGCGTTGGCGACTTCTTGCAGGTAGGTTTCGCTGTCGTCCACGGCGAGAATTTTCTTCGGACCGGACAGGCTCGCGGCGTCATGGCCGGCGCTCTGCGCGCCCGCGCTGCGCAGCATGGCGCTCAGCCTGGCGAGGACGACCGTGATGTCCTCCTCCTTGCGCACGAACGCGTCCGCGCCGGCATCGAGGGCGCGAACCTCGGCGCTGCGGTCCTCGGAGGCCGTCAGGAGCAGGCACGGGAGCCGACGCAGCGCCGTGTCGAGCCGGACGCGCCGAATGACCGTCGCGCCGTCGATGCCGGGCAGCACGCCGTCGACGATGAGGGCGTTCGGGCGCACGTCCGCCGCGAGGCGCAGGCCTTCCTCGCCGGTGCCGGCGACGTGCACGCGGTAGGCGGCGGTTTCGAGGGCCGCCTTGAGCTCCTCGCGGAACGTGATGCTGTCGTCGATCAGCACGACGGTCTGCGGCTCCGGCCGCGGCTCGGTCTGGTGGGCCGGCTGGGCGCCAAGGCTGCGGCGCACCAGCTCGTGGGCGCGGGCGATCACGTAGCCGGGCTCGTACGGCTTGCCGACATATTCGTCGGCACCGGTCGTCAGGCCGCGGATGCGATCGCGTATTTCCGCCTCGGTGGACAGCAGCATGACCGCCGTGCCGCTTGCCGAGGGCGTCGCGCGGATCTCCTCCAGCAGCTCGACCCCGTCGCCGTCCGGCAACAGGACATCCAGGATGACGAGCGCGAAATGGTCGTTGGCGAGCGCCCGTCTTGCCTCGGCCGCGCTCGCGCAGACGATCGTCGGAAGGTCCGCCCCGTCCAGCATCTCCTTCAGGTTCATGCGGACCGTGAGGCTGTCGTCGACGACCAGGATCGTGGCGGTCATGGCAGCGCCTCCACGTCGACGCTTTGCGGCGCGGCGACGCCCCGCAACGATGCCAGCCGGGGGCCGATGTCGGCGAGACCCAGCACGTGGTGCGCCGCGCCGAGCATGGCGGCCTCGCGCGGCATTCCGTAGATGACCGACGTGGCTTCGTCCTGCGCGATCGTCAGGCCGCCCGCCTCGCGTATCTTGAGCAGGCCCGCAGCGCCGTCCCGGCCCATCCCGGTGAGCAGGCAGGCCGCGGCGGATGCCCCATACTCCGCGGCAACCGACTCGAACAGCACATCGACCGAGGGACGGCAGGAATGCCGTTCCGCCTCGTTGGTCAGGCGCAGCCGGCCGTCGCGCACGACGAGGTGCCGGCCGCCCGGCGCCACGACGACGCGGCCGATGGCCGACGCGAGCGGCGTGCCGTCCTGCGGACAGGCCACGCGGCGGCCGGTCTGCCCGTCCAGCCAGTCCGCAAACGCGGTCCCGAACGGCTCGTTGATGTGCAGCACGATCAGGACCGGAAGCTTGAAGGCTTCCGGCAGGCCGCGCAGGACCTCGACGATCGCGCCGGGTCCGCCGGTCGATGCGCCGATGGCGACGAGGGCGTATCCCTGCTCGGAGGAGTTGAGGCGTTGCGCGGCCGCCGGCAGCGGGCGCTGGCGCAGGTTCGACAGCCGGGCGCGCGGGTGCGTGATGACCCGGATTTGCGCGACCAGCTTCACGGTCGCGAGAAAGCGGCGCTCCCAGGCGCCGTCGGGTTCGGTTCCGGTCGGCTTCTCCAGCACGTCGACGGCGCCGGCCGCCAGCGACTTGTAGATCTTGAACAGCTCACCGCGGTTGGTCGAAGCCGACACCACCAGGATCGGGGTGGGGCAATGCGCCATGATGTATTCGGTGGCGGCAAGGCCCGCTCATGACCGGCAGCATCATGTCCATATCG
>CAVPGG010000107.1:0-44910 GCA_963703755.1 uncultured Pseudomonadota bacterium | reverse complement strand
CAGTGGGTCGACCGGGCGGGCTATCCGCACACCTCGGAGCGCCAGTTCTACTGGTGCCCGTAAGGCATCCATTGCGCGTCTGATCCGCGCCTGACCGGGCGCGCCATCACCGGCCGGCTCGCACGAGCCGGCCGGTTTCGTTTTGCGATGCAGCGGGAATGGCGGCCGCGCCGCCACGAAACGCCCTTAGTTAAATCGGCAAACTCGATCTCGCGCGGTTCTGCGCGGTCAGAGGGGCGTTGGTGACCGCATGGAGGGCCGCACGTTCAAGGCGGGCTAAGGCGCGGCGTCACCGCCGAATTCACGGGAGCGATTTATGTCCACCTTCCGCACTCGAATTCTCGCCATCGCGGCATCCGCCCTCCTTGCGTTGACGTTGCCGGCTGATGCCGCCCCGCGCGGCCCCAGCGGGAGCGGCCACGCCAGCGCGCCCCATGTCAGCGCAGGGGGCGGCCCGCGCGTCGGCGCGCATTTCGCGTCCCCGTCATTCTCGCGCGGCGCGACGTTTACGCGCTCGTTCTCGCGCGGCCCGACGTTCAGCCGCTCCTTCTCGCGCGGACCGACATTCAGCCGCTTCTCGCGCGTCGGCATTGCGCGCTCCGGCTTGGCCTTTCGCGGGCGAGCCGTGGGCGTCTCCCGGTTCAATCGCTTCAGCCGCAGCTCGCGCGTGAACCGGGCGAGCCTTGCGGCGCGCACGCTGCCGGGCAGCGCCCGCATCGTCGCGCCCGCCACGCTTGCGCGCGGCGCCTTCGCGGCGCGCGGCGCGCGCTGGGGGTCGCGCGCGGACTGGTGGCGGCACCGCGCCTTCTTCGGCTGGGCCGGTCCGCTGTTCTGGCCCTATTTCTATAATGACGTGTGGTCCGACGTGTTCTGGGACGGCGGCCCGGACTTCTACGACGATCCGTTCTGGGCCTACGGTTACGGCGACATCTACGGCGCGATGTTCTCGCCCTACGGCTATGGCGAGCTCGCCGGCTGGGCGCCGCCGGCGCACACCGGATCGATCGCGCGCAACGCGCCGAGCCAGCCCGCGCCCGCGAGCCCGCAGACGCAATGGAGCACCATGTGCGGCGGCGACACGCAGGCGGTCGACCTGCCGATCGACAAGATCAGCGCGACGGTCTCGCCCAATGCCGACCAGCGCGCCGCGCTCGATGCGCTCGGCAATGCGTCGGTGCAGGCCGCGCAGCTCATCAAGTCCGCCTGCCCGAGCAACGTCGCCTACACGCCGACCGGACGGCTCGCCGCCATGGAGCGCCGCGTGCAGGCGATGGTGCAGGCCGTCGCGCTCATCCGCCCGCCGCTCGACAGGTTCTATGACTCGCTGAGCGACGAGCAGAAGGCACGGCTCAACGCGCTCGGCTTCGGCGATGCGGACCGGGCGCGCGCCACGACGCGCACGTGCGGCCCGAACGCGGCCGCGATCCCGACCTGGCCGCAGGCGCAGATCGAAGCCCGAGTGCGTCCGACGCAGGATCAGCAGGCGCTGCTCGACAAGCTCAAGGATGCGAGCGCCAAGGCCGCCGACATGGTCAAGGCCGCCTGCCCGGGCGCGCCGCCCGCGACGCCGCCGGCTCGCCTCGCCGCCGTCGCCACGCGCGTCGACGCATTGCTCGACGCCGTCAAGCTCGTGCACGCCGCGCTCAACGACTTCTACGGCTCGCTCTCCGACGAGCAGAAGGCGCAGTTCAACGGCATCCCGCCGACGGTGCAGAACGTGCCGCCGCATGGGTAGCGTCATTGCGAGCGAAGCGAAGCAACCTCGATCGGCACACTCTGCGGAGCGAGATTGCTTCGGCGCTTCGCGCCTCGCAATGACGGATCCTATCGTTTTGCCGCGCGCATGCGATCCAGCACGGCCGCCGTCGGCCAGCAGTCGAGCTTGAGCCGGCTCTGCTTCTGGTAGGCGCCGAGCGCAAGGCGCGTCTTCATGCCGGCCTTGCCGTCGAGCTTGTCGGCGTAGAGCCCGAGCGCGGTCAGGCGCTTCTGCATCTCCTCCAGCTGCGCGGTGCGCAGCTGCACCACCGGCTGCCACGGCGCCTCGAACGGCCCGCCGCCGGCGATGAGGTCGGAGAGGTGGCCGACGAACAGCACGTAGAGGTCGGAGAAATTGTATTCCTTGATCGCAAAGTAGTTGTGGAAGATGAGGAAGCCCGGCCCATAGGTGCCGGCCGGCAGGATCAGCGAGGCCGGCTCCGACAGATATTTCGCCGGCGCTGGCGCCCGTGCGCGAGCGTGAAGCCGGCCGTGAGCCAGTCCGATAGCGGCATCTTGCGGGCGGGATCCGCGATCGTGCAGTCGATGTTCGCGGGCAGGCGCACCTCGTAGGCCCACGGCTTGTCGCGTTCCCAGCCTTCGCCGACGAGTTGCTTGGCGGCCGAGGCGAGCGCGTCCGGCACCGATGTCCAGATGTCGACCTTGCCGTTGTGGTCGAAGTCGACGCCATACTTGTAGTACTCGGACGGCAGGAACTGGGTGAGCCCCATGGCGCCCGCCCATGACGAGCGCATCTCGCTCCTTGGCACGCCGTCCTGCAACATCTTGAGCGCGTAGAGGAACTGGTTGCTATAGAAGTCCTTGCGCCGGCCCGTATAGGCCTGCGTCGCAATCATCTGGATCGCGTCGCGCCCGCCGTAATGGGTGGAGTAGTCGCTCTCGCGGCCCCAGATCGCCAGGATGATGGTGCCCGGGACGCCGAACTCGCGCTCGATGCGGGTGAGCGTGTCGTGATGCTCGGCGTAGAGCTTGCGCCCCCGCTCGGCGAGCCGCTTGAAGGAAGCCTCCTTGAGATAGTCCGCCGGCGTCTGCACGAATTCGGGCTGTCCCGGAGGGCGTTGCGCGCGGCCCGGGATGACGAGATCGGGCAGGCCGAAATCAGGCTCGAGGCCGCGTGTCGCCGCATCGAAGGTGGCGCGCGAGACGCCGAGCTTCTGCGCCTCCGGCCACATCGACTGGACGAACGCCGTGAAGGCCGCGTCAGCGGCCGCATGCGCCGGGATGCCGAGCGCAACCGCGATCGACAGGGCGAAGGCGAGAATGAATGCGAATCTCGCTAAACGGCGAATCATGCGCCTTCAATGCGCCGAAGCGGGATGCGAGCGCAAGTAGCTCTCGGCGGCCGTGCGCGCTGCGGCCGGCAGCGCGCCTTCGCGCGCCATCACGAGGAAGCGCGGATCGGTGGCGGCGTGGCGGATCGTCATCAGCGGCGCATAGAGGTCGGAAACATAGAATGCGACTGCGTCGGCCGCGGTCGGAAACTCGATGATCACGGCCCGATCGGAGACGAAATCGCCGCCCAGCATGGTTGCCTTGCCGGAGCGCGCGAGGAAACACCCGCCGAAGCGCTCGACCACGGCGCCGACCTGCTCGGCATAGGGCTTGAACCGCTCGAGATCGAGCATGCGATGTGCCGCGACCACGAGAGCTTGGCCGGCGCGCGGCGCAGCGATCTCATCGACGAGATAACCATCGATGCCGCTCGCGCGGATGCCGTCGATCGCCGCATCGTCGACCCGCGCGACCACCAATGAGGTCCACGGCCATGGGCCTTCGAGCACCACCGCGTCGCCCTGCGCGACGATGCAATGTGCATCCAGCGCGAGGCGCTCGGTTGCGGCGCGTCCGGAGACGAGATAACTCACCGCGTGAATTTCTTGTACTTGATCCGGTGCGGGATGGTGGAATTGGTGCCCAGCCGGCGCATCTTGTCGACCTCGTAGTCCTGGAAGTTGCCCTCGAACCACTCGACGTGGCTCTCGCCCTCGAAAGCGAGCATGTGGGTCGCGATGCGATCGAGGAACCAGCGGTCGTGGCTGATGATGACGGCGCAGCCGGCGAAGTCCTCCAGCGCCTCCTCGAGGGCGCGCAACGTGTCGATGTCGAGATCGTTGGTCGGCTCGTCGAGCAGCAGCACGTTCGCGCCCGACTTGAGCATTTTTGCGAGGTGCACGCGGTTGCGCTCGCCGCCCGAGAGCGTGCCGACCTTCTTCTGCTGGTCGGCCCCCTTGAAGTTGAAGGCGCCGCAATAGGCGCGCGAGTTGACCTCGCGCTTGCCGAGCTGCAGCTGGTCGAGGCCGCCCGAGATCTCCTCCCACACCGAGGCCTTGTCGTTGAGCGAGTTGCGCGACTGGTCGACATAGCCGAGATGCACCGACTTGCCGATCTTGATGGTGCCGGCGTCGGGCGTCTCCTGGCCGGTGATCATGCGAAACAGCGTCGTCTTGCCGGCGCCGTTCGGACCGATCACGCCGACGATGCCACCCGGCGGCAGCTTGAAGGTAAGGTCGTCGATCAGCAGGTTGTCGCGGAAACCCTTGGTGAGCCCCTCGAAGTCGACCACGGTCTGGCCGAGCCGCTCGGTGACCGGGATGACGATCTGCGCCGTGGTCGGCGCTCTTTCGCTCGCCTTGGCGAGCAGGTCCTCGTAGCGCTGGTAGCGCGCCTTGGATTTCGCCTGTCGTGCCTTCGGTGACGCCGAGATCCACTCCTGCTCGCGCTCGAGCGCCTTCTGGCGCGAGGCCTCCTCGCGGCCCTCCTGCTCCAGCCGTTTCTGCTTCTGCTTGATCCAGGACGAATAGTTGCCCTCGTACGGAATGCCCTTGCCGCGATCGAGCTCGAGAATCCAGCCGGTCACGTTGTCGAGGAAGTAACGGTCGTGGGTGACGATCAGGATCGCTCCGGGGTAGTTGCGCAGGTGGCCCTCGAGCCAGGCTACCGACTCGGCATCGAGATGGTTGGTCGGCTCGTCGAGCAGAAGCAGCTCGGGCGCGTTGAGCAGGAGCTTGCACAGCGCAACGCGGCGGCGCTCGCCGCCCGAGAGCTTCGCGACATCGGCGTCGTCCGGCGGGCAGCGCAGCGCGTCCATCGCCTGGTCGACCTTGGAGTCGAGATCCCACAGGCCCTTGGCCTCGATCTCGTCCTGCAGCTTGGTCATCTCGTCCGCGGTCTCGTCCGAGTAGTTCATGGCGAGCTCGTTGTAGCGGTCGAGGATCGCCTTCGACGAGGCGACGCCTTCCATCACGTTCTCGCGCACGCTTTTTGCGGCATCGAGATGCGGCTCCTGCGGCAGGTAGCCGACGCGGGCCCCCTCCGCGACCCAGCCCTCGCCGACATAATCCGTGTCGATGCCCGCCATGATGCGCAGCAGGGTCGACTTGCCCGAGCCGTTGACGCCGAGCACGCCGATCTTGGCGTCCGGATAGAACGACAGGTTGATGTTCTCGAGCACCTTGCGGTTGCCCGGGTAGGTCTTGGACAGACCCTGCATGTGATAGACGAACTGACGGCCGTTCATGAATTCCTCGTGAGCCGTGTCGGGAACATCGGCGGCGGGCAAGGCGCCGGGCGCACCCGCGCGATTCGACGTGATGTCGGAAAATGTGCGCGTGATGTAGCGACTAAGTCCGTCGGGCACAAGATCGCCACACGGCGTCGGCGCGCCCTGTTCGGCGCCTCGACGCATCGTCGCGCGCCCGGTAAACTTGCGATTGCAGCCGCGGGCGGGGGCTCGAAAGGCGGACCGACATGACCGACGCATATCCGGCGCGGCGAGCTGCGCTGTTCGTCGACTTCGACAACATCTACCTCGCGCTGCGCGACGCCGACCGCCGCGCGGCCGAGTCGTTCGCACAGCAGCCCGATCGATGGCTCTCCTGGTTCGCCAAGGGCCTGCACGAGGAGCAGCCGGCACACGGCGGCGACTCGCCGGGACGCTCGATCCTCGTGCGCCGCTGCTATCTCAATCCCCATTCGTTCGGCGCGTTCCGGCCCTATTTCACGCGGGCCGGATTCTCGGTCATCGACTGCCCGGCGCTCACCGGCCGCGGCAAGAACAGCGCCGACATCGTCATGGTGATGGACCTGCTCGACGCGCTCGAGCACAAGACCCGCTTCGATGAGTTCATCATCCTCTCAGGCGACGCCGACTTCACGCCGGTGCTCCTTCGCCTGCGCGCGCACGATCGGCGCACCGTGGTGGTGACCAACGCGCTCACCGCGGCTGCCTACCGCGCGGCCGCCGACATCTCGGTCAATCAGGACGATTTCATCGAGGAGGCACTCGGCGTCGATGCGGCCGAGAGCCGTGGCCATCCGGCAAAGACGGGCGAGCTCCCGCCCCTCACGTCTCTCGAGGCGATCGCGGACGCGTCGGTCGAGTATCTGCGCCAGCACGGCCGCGTACAGCCGAACGATCTCATCGCCGTGTTCCGCCGCAATCCCTCGTTCACCGCCGACAGCAAATGGCTCGGCTCCGGCACGCTGCGCAAGCTGTGCGAGAAGCTGGCCGAGCTGCGGCCGCAGCTCACCATCGAGGGATCCGAGCAGAGCGCGTGGACGATCGGCCTCGCGTCGGCGACCGCCGCCCCGAGCGAAGCGGATCAGCTCGAGCGGCGCGCGAAGGTGCTGGAGCACGTGCGCAACCTGCTCGCCGCATCGGACCGCCCGATCGACGCTGCCTATCTCGGCAAGGTGCTCATCAGCGACCTCAAGGTCAACTTCAAGGAAACGGACTGGGAAGGCGCCGGCAGCCTGCGCGAGCTGCTGCAGTCGGCCGACGACCCGCATATCGTCGTCCACAATGCGGGCGGCGGCTCGGTTCTGGTCTACGATCCGGAACGGCATTCGCTGCGCGAACCTTCGCCCGAGCAGGCGCCCCAGTTCCCGCGCCAGCCGGAGCTGCCCGCGCCCCTCAGCGAGCTCGCACAGAAAGTCTCGCATGTCACCGGCTGCCCGCGCCTGCATCCGGACGACTATCGCTTCCTGTTCGGCCTCATCGCCGAATACCCGTTCGCGCCCGACACCAACCCAAACCAGGTGTCCGCGGTGCTGCGTGACAAGTGCCGCGAGCAGGGGCACTCCATCAGCCGGAGCAACATCAGCTTCGTGCTCACCGCATTCCGCTTCCGCCGCTACGATCTGACGGCGCCCGGCAAGAGCGCAGCGCAGCTTGCCGCGGTGTTCAAGCGCAATGTCGTCGACTTGTGCGCCAACGCCTCGCTCCCGCTCTCGGATGCGGACGTGACGCTGCTCGATGAGTGGGTCGGTTCGCCACCCCAGATGTCCGGCGACGAGGTGTCCGGCGTCAAGGTGTCGGGCGTCAGGGTGTCCGGCGCCACGCCTCCCGAGTCCGCGCGGCCGGCGGATGCTGCCTGGCAACAAGGCGCGCCGGCCGACAATCATGCATTGCTGCCGAGCCCGTGGATCGATGTCGCGCCTCCGTCCGCCCCGTCAGATCCGCCAGGCCAAGAGAACGAACGCCCAGCCACCTCGTGACGTCCGGGCGCGCTCGGCCTGTGGCAATGTGACCTCGTGTCCGGCTTGACAGATTGCGCGCCGGCGGCGGATGACCCGCACGACCTTTTGCTCTCATCCGGGACGATTTCGATGCTCAAACATGCGACCCTGCTCGCGGGCCTGTTGCTCGTGGCGCCCGCCTTCGCCCAGGCTGACAAAGCCGCGGAATATCCGGCCCGCGCGGTCAAGATCGTCGTATGCGTGCCGGCGGGCGGCGGCGTCGACACGGTCACGCGGATCGTCGCCGACAGGCTCAGCAAGCGTCTCGGCCAGCCGTTCGTGGTCGAGAACCGTACCGGACAGTCGGGCAACATCGGCGCCGAGTATGTCTACGCCGCCGAGCCCGACGGCTACACCCTGCTCGCCTCGCAGCCGGCGCCGCTGACCGTGAACGTGCTGCTCTACCAGAAGGTCAATTTCGATCCGACCAAGTTCATGCCGGTCGCGATCATGACCTCGATCCCGAACACGCTGACGGTGCGGCCGGATTTCCCGGCGAAGAACATGCAGGAGTTCCTCGCCTATGCGCGCGCCCATCCGGGCCAGCTCAACTATGCCTCGCAAGGCACCGGCACGACCTCGCACCTCACCGCCGAGCTGTTCAGCCGAAGGACCGGCGTCGGCATGCTGCACGTGCCCTACCGCGGCACGGCGCCGGCCATCAACGACCTCATCGCGGGCCACGTCGACCTCATGTTCTCCGAGCTCGCCTCAGCAATCGAGCTGCACAAGGCCGGCCGCGCTCGCATCCTCGCGGTTGCGACCAAGCAGCGGATCGCGCAGCTGCCCGACATCCCGACCTTCATCGAGGCGGGCGTGCCCGATTTCAAGTCCGACACCTGGAACGCGATCTCGGCGCCACCGAAGACGCCGCCCGCGATCGTCGCCAAGCTCAACGCCGCGGTCGTCGAGATCATGAAGATGCCGGACGTGCAGGAGCGCCTGAAGAAGCTCAACACCGCGCCGGAGACGATGTCGCCCGAGCAGGCCTCCGCTTTCATCAAGGCCGATACGCAGCGCTGGACCGAGGTGATCAAGGCGGCGAACATAACTCCGGAAAAATAGACCGCTCCCGGGACGAGCCCCGCACGGTTCTTGTCTTCGGGCAGGCAATTGTGGGAAGCCTGTTGCCGACAGTGCGCGGCCACGGCTGCGCGCGCTTCGTGTGATGCAAGGCAAGGTGGGACCGATGAAATATCGCTGCGCCGTTCTCGATGACTACCAGAAGGTCGCGCTCACCTGCGCGGACTGGTCGACGGTGACCAATGACGTTAACGTCAAGGTCTTCGACCAGCCATTCAAGAATTCCGCCGAGGTCTGTCGCGCGCTGCAGGGCTTCCAGATCATCGCGATCATGCGCGAGCGCACGCCGTTCCTGCGCGATACCATCGCGGCGCTGCCCGACCTCAAGCTGCTCATCACCACCGGCGGCCGCAACAAGTCGATCGACCTCGCGGCCGCCGACGAGCGCGGCATCACGGTCGCGTGCACGGGCGCGTTCGGCAACCCGACCATCGGCATCACGTTCGGTCTGATCCTCGAGCTCACCCGCCGCATCGGCTTCGAGAATGCGCGCATGAAGGCGGGCGCGCCGTGGCAGGTGACGATCGGGCACGACATCCAGGGCATGACGCTCGGCGTCATCGGTCTCGGCAATCTCGGCCGGCGCGCCGCCAACGTCGCCAAGGCGTTCGGCATGAAGGTCATCGCGTGGAGCCAGAACCTCACGCCGGAGAAGTGCAAGGAGGCCGGCGTCGACTACGCAACCAAAGAAGACCTGCTGCGCAACGCCGACATCGTGACGATCCATCTCCAGCTCGGCGACCGCTCGCGCGGGCTGCTCGGCGGCAAGGAGCTCGCCCTGATGAAGCCGACCGCCCACCTCATCAACACGTCGCGCGGGCCGATCGTCGACGAGAAGGCGCTGGTCGCGGCGCTCACCGCCGGGCGGATCGCTGGTGCGGGCCTCGACGTATTCGACGTTGAGCCGCTGCCGCTCGACCATCCCCTCCGCAAGCTCGACAACGTGGTGCTGACGCCGCACCTCGGTTACGTGAGCGCGGAGAGCTACAAGGTCTACTATTCGGATATTGTCGCCAACATCCGCAACTTCCTCGACGGCAAGCCCGTGAAGGCGATCGCGCGCTGACGACCCCCGGTTCCACCGAGCGAAGCCCTAACATGCCTGACAGGTTGACGCTGCCGGCGGGTGCGACAAACCGACCGACCGGGCCCGATCGGCGACCTCGATTGCCTAAATCACTGTCATCTGCGGCTTTAGCGCAACGTCAGGGCCGGCCGCGCCGCATTAACCGCGTCATCTTCCATTGATTGAACTCAACGCCTCCGGCAGTCTAGGTTTATAAAAACTTAATGCCGAAAGACGAAAGCGTCGGGGGCGAGTTCCAGGTGTACCGGGAAGAAGCGTACGAGGGCGTGCCGGCGGGCATACGTGTGTTCGTCGATTTCGACGGCACGGTGTCGATCGGCGACACGACCGATCTCATTCTCGACCGGTTCGCCGACCCGTCCTGGCGGGCGATCGAGGCCGAATGGGTCGCGGGCCGGATCGGCTCGCGCGAGTGCCTTGGACGCCAGATCGACCTGATCCGCGCCAGCCCTGCCGAGCTCGACGCCTTCACGCGCGACGCCACCATTGACCCGCACTTCGCCGGCTTCGTCGCGCTGTGCGGCGCCTACGGCCTGCCGATCACGATCGTTTCCGACGGGCTCGACCGGATCGCGACCGCGATGGTGGCGCGCGCCGGTCTGAAAATTTCGGTCTTCGCCAATCATCTCGAATGGCTGGGCGGCCGTCGCTGGCGCCTCGGCTTTCCGCACGCGCGCACCGACTGCCGCGCGACCGCCGGGCATTGCAAATGCGCGACCATCGCGGCCGCGCCTGCCGCCCTGCACGTCCTGATCGGCGACGGCCGCTCGGATTTCTGCGCCGCCGCCGGCGCCGATCTCGTCATCGCCAAGGATTCGCTCGCCGCCCATTGCGCCCGCAGCGCGATCGCATTCGAGCCGTTCACCAACTTCGCCGACGCATCACTGATCCTCGCGCGCTGGATTGCGGCGCTCGGACGCGATGCGGTGCCGCAACCCGAAGAGGCCGTGCATGCATCGCCCACCGCTTAAGATCGCGGCGCGCGCCGCCCCGCCGCTCGAGGCCGCCGCGCCTGATGAAAGCGAGCTGCTGCGCCTCGAGGCGCTCTACTGCTCACACGGCGACACCGTCCACTACACCGAGCAGCCGAAGATCTTCGAGCGCTGCGAAGGTTCGTTCATCTACGACGCCGCCGGCCGCGAATATCTCGACCTGCAGATGTGGTACTCGGCGGTCAATTTCGGCTACGCCAACCGCCGCCTCAACGACGCGCTCAAGCGCCAGATCGACCGGCTGCCGCAGGTCGGCGAGCCAGTATCTGCATCGCGAGAAGATCGAGCTCGCCGCGCTGATCGCGCGCGACGCGCAGGCGAAGTTCGGCCTCAAGGGACGCGTGCATTTCAACGTCGGCGGCGCGCAGGCGGTCGAGGATTCGCTCAAGCTCGTGCGCAACGCCTCGAACGGCAAGAGCCTGATGTTCGCGTTCGAGGGCGGTTACCACGGCCGCACGCTCGGCGCCTCGGCGATCACCTCGTCCTACCGCTACCGCCGCCGCTACGGCCATTTCGGCGACCGCGCCCAGTTCGTTCCGTTTCCGTATCATTTCCGCGGGCCCAAGGGGATGAGCAAGGAGGAGTACGGCCTCCACTGCGTGCGGGCATTCGAGCGCCTGTTCGAAAGCGAGTACAACGGCGTGTGGGACCCCAAGGCCGGCCAGGCCGAATATGCCGCCTTCTACGTCGAGCCGATCCAGGGCACCGGCGGCTATGTAATTCCGCCGAAGAACTTCTTCGTCGAGCTCAAGAAGGTGCTCGACCGGCACGGCATCCTGCTCGTCGTCGACGAGATCCAGATGGGCTTCTTCCGCACCGGCAAGCTGTGGGCGATCGAGCATTTCGGCGTGCAGCCCGACGTGATGGTGTTCGGCAAGGCGCTCACCAACGGGCTCAATCCGCTGTCCGGCATCTGGGCGCGCGAGGCGCTGATCAATCCGACGGTCTTTCCGCCCGGCTCGACCCATTCGACCTTCAACGCCAACCCGCTCGGCACCGCCGTCGCGCTCGAGGCGATGAAAATGATGCACGAGGAGGATTTCGCCACCTCGGTGCCGCAGAAGGGCGCGTACTTCCTGCAGGGCCTGCAGGAGCTGCAGCGCCGCCACAAGATCATCGGCGACGTCGACGGCCTCGGCCTCGCGCTGCGCGCCGAGATCTGCGCCGAGGACGGCTTCACGCCCGACAAGGCGACCGTCGACCGCATGGTCGACGAGGCGCTCAAGGGCGACCTCGTGCACGAGGGTCGGCGCTATGGCCTCGTGCTCGACATCGGCGGCTACTACAAGAACGTGATCACCTTTGCGCCGTCCCTCACCATCAGCCGCGCCGAGATCGATCTCGCGATCGTGCTGTTCGACCAACTTCTCGCGCGCGTGAGCCGCAAGTCATGAAGATCGCCAACCACGGCTTCACGCTCGGCAACGGTTCGACCGGCTTCCTGCTCGTGCACGGGCTCGGCGGCACGCCGCTCGAGCTGAAATTTGTCGCCAAGGGCCTCGCCCGCAACGGCTTCGTGGTGAGTTGCCCGCAGCTCGCCGGCCACTGCGGCGACGAGCGCGACCTGCTCGTGAGCGGCTGGCAGGACTGGTATGCGAGCGTCGAAGACGCGTTCGACCGCCTGCGTCAACGCTGCGACACAGTCATCGCCGGCGGTCTCTCGATGGGCGCCGTGATGGCCTTGCATCTTGCGGCCAAACGGAAGGGCGAGGTGCATGGCCTCGCGCTCTACGCGCCGACCCTGTGGCACGACGGCTGGGCGATGCCGTGGAGCGCGCACCTGCTCGGCCGCGGCCCCCTGAGCGCGATCGGCCACCGCCTGATCAGCCGATTCTACTGCTACATCGAGAAGGAGCCCTATGGCATCAAGGACCCGGCGATCCGCGCCGTCGTGTTGGCCGCGATGTCGTCGGGCGACACAACGCGCGCCGGCAGCCTGGTGACGCCGGGCGAGGCGGTCCGCCAGCACGGCGACCTGGTCGAGATCGTCAAGCGCGAGCTCAAATCGATCAGCGCGCCCGCGATCCTGATCCAGGCGCGCGACGACGACATGGCGAGCCTGAAGAACTCCGAGTACCTGCAGCGCCATCTCGGCGGCACGGTCAACACCATCATCCTCGACGACAGCTATCACATCGTCACGGTCGACCGGCAGCGCGACATGGTGATCGACGGCTCGGCCGCCTTCGCAACCGCGCTGGCGGCGCGGCGCGCCAAGGAGGCGCAGGACACCATTCGGTCGCTGCCAACGCGCGCCGACGACGTTGAGGCGGCTGCCGATACACGCCCCGCCAGCGCGCAAGCCTGACATCGCCGTCACGCATGCCCTCTCCAAGCGGCCGCAATGGGCATTGCGGTTCCGCCGGCGATGCGCGTACCCTCTCGGAAAGGCTCGCGCGGAGGACGCCCATGACGTGCCGTTCCCTACCAGGACTGTCGCTCGCACTCGCGTTGTCGTTCGCGCCGCTGGCGGCGCATGCGGCGACGGTGCGCATCTACATCACCAACAGCGCCGGTGACGCGATCGACGTGATCGACCCCGCGACCAACAAGGTCGTGCAGGAGATCAAGGGCATCGAGGCGGCGCACGGCATTGGCTTCGCGAAGGACGGCTCTAAGGTATTCGTCAGCAACGAGGCGACCTCGACGCTCGACGTGTTCGACCGCGCGAGCGGCGAGCTGATCAAGAAGATCGCGCTCAGCAACCATCCGAACAACATCGCCGTGACGCCGCAGGGCGACCGCGTGGTGGTCGCGATCGCGCGCGGGACCGGCGCGCTCAACGTCATCGACGCCAAGACGCTGACGCTCAAGAAGACCATCCCGATGCGCGGCCGCCTGCACAACGTCTATGTGACGCCGGACGGCAAATACGCCGTCATGGGATCAATCCCGGCGAAGACGATCACGGTCGTCGACCTCGCCACCGAGGAGATCAGCTGGGAGCTCAAGCTCGACGCCGGCGTGCGGCCGATGACGATCGAGACCAACGATGACGGCTCGACCAAGCGGATCTTCGCGCAGCTCTCCAACCTCAACGGCTTTGCGGTGATCGACTTCGCCAAGCGCTGGGAGGTGGCGCGCATCAAGCTGCCGGCCGCTCCGGCCGAGTTCGAGACCAACTCGGAGCGCTCGACCGCGCCCTCGCACGGCATCGGCGTCTCGCCCGACCGCAAGACGCTGTGGGTCACGAGCATTCCCAACAACGCGGTCTACGTCTATTCGCTCGCCGACCTGAGCCTGATCGGTCATGTCGATCTGCCCGACCTCAAGCTTCCCGGCCACAAGCCGCTCTCGGCCGTGGCGAACTGGATCACCTTCACGCCCGACGGCAAGTTCGCCTATGTCTCCAATGCGGCGCTGCGCTCGGTGAGCGCGATCGACACGCACGCCATGAAGGTCATCGCCGTGGTGCCGGTCGGCGAGGTGCCGAAGCGCATCAACACGATGGTGATGAACTAGCGTTTTCCACCTCCTGCAAGCCTACGATCTGGCCTAGGCGGAAACAGCTCTGCTCACCTTGCCGTGGGGCAGACCGGCGCCCCCCTTGGCGACCCGTGCCGTTGGCCCCGCGGCTTCGCCGCCGCCCTACCCCTACTTCGCGGTCTCCCCGTTGATCCAGGCCGCGATCGCCTTCCACGCGGGGTCGTCCTTGTCGGCGAACTGACGTCCGCCGGAATGGAATGCGTCGCCGCCACCCTCGGGCGCGAGCGGGTGCAGCAGTAGCCGGCTGGTGTCGGGCTCTCCGGCATTCACCAGCTTGGACACGGCCGCGAAATTCTTGCGCGACTGGTCCTCGGTCCACGTGCTGTTGCCCGGCAGCAGCTTCTCGAGATGCAGCGCATTGTTGCTTTCGACGTGGCAGAAGTAGCAACGCGTGTGGCCGGACCGCTTCTGCAGGAAGATCGGCTCGACCTTGGCCTTGAAGAACGCGTAGTCGAGCGCCGGCGCTGCCGCGGCATGACACGCAAATCCAACCGCGAGCGCGGCACCAACGGTGAACGACACACGACCCGGCATGCGCGACCTCCCTTGTTTGTCGGCAGACTAGCCCATGTCCCGCGAGGGTGGATAGCGGTGCCCCGACGGCGGACCGCGCGCCTAAGTGCGGTGCGGGCGGTCGATGAAGACGACGCGCCAGTCGGCATTCTCCTCGACCATCGCGGCAGCGATCTTGCCAGCCAAGGGCGTGACCTTTGCCAAGGTGGGGCCATCCGCCGCGTCGACGCCGCCCGGTCGCAAGGCGGTGATCTCGCTCGCGAACGCCTTGAAGCCGTCCTCCATCGCGGCCGAGCGCCGGGCAAGGCGCGCGAACTCGCCCTGGGTGCTGATGCCGGCGAGCGCGGCGCCGAGCGCCGGCAGGGTCGCGGAGCAGAAGACCAGCCATCGCTGCATCGCGGTGGCGACGGCATACATGGGCGGGTGCTGCACCCCGCCCGCCACCTCTTCCGGAGTCGATCAGGTCGAGCGCGAGATGGATGGCGATGCCAACGAACGTCAGGATGAACAGGAAGAAGGAGGCGATGTGCAGGCGGTTGGCGATGTGATCCGAGCGGGTCTCGGTATTGTGGTGGAATGCGAGCTGTCCGCCGATCGGCGCACCGGCCGCCAGCCCACCGGGCGGCACACCGACCACCTTGGCAAGGTAGTTCAGGCAGTCGAGCACATAGCCGGGTGTGACCTTGATCGACGGAATCCCGGTCGCGCGCGCGATCGCACGCATGTGCCAGTGCATCCAAGTATTCGTCAGGTCGCCGTAGGCGCCGAGATAGGTCGGCACGTGCGCGAAGGGGCGCCCGCCGCCCAGGGGAACCAGGAAGCGCAATTGGCGGATGAGCTCGGCGAGAAGACGATATTCCATCCAGCGCCAATGCCATTTTCGGCACCATCCGGCGAGCAGGAGCGACAGGATAATGAACAGCATCGCGAGCTCGCCGATGACGCAGCCGCGGAGCCACGGGCCGGAGGTCCAATGCGCCGCCATCGGCAGCAACGCGACTGCAACCGCCAACGCCGAGAGCAGGTAGGTCGTCACATAGGCGCTGCGGTAGGCGTCGGCGTAGAGGTCGCTACGCTTGTCGGCCCACCCATAGTGCGCGCGCAGTCGGCCGTTGACCCAGTCTTCCACCGGCGAAGGGCCGGCAGGGCTCGCGGCCGCGGCCTCGTCACGCGTCGGCCAGTCGCCACGAACTTGCGCGACGAAGTCCTCGACCAGGAACTTCGGACTGCTGAGCTTCCCGGCTCCGACTGCATCGCGAAAGAGCTTCCAGACGAACGCCAGATTGAGCCAAGGCTTGCGCTCGCGAAAATACCGTGGTGCGGTCGTCTGCGTGATGGGCTCGCGGTGCTGGCCGGACATTTGCGCCGGCGGC
Source organism: uncultured Pseudomonadota bacterium (assembly GCA_963703755.1). Classification (GTDB taxonomy): domain Bacteria; phylum Pseudomonadota; class Alphaproteobacteria; order Rhizobiales; family Xanthobacteraceae; genus JAVDCA01. The sequence goes on along the minus strand of CAVPGG010000107.1, from coordinate 29,083 downwards.
GCGATCTCGTCCTTGACGATCTGCGCGAGCATCGCATGGAGGCGGGCGTCCGACTGCAGCGGATCGCCTGGCGCAGGCTCCCTGGTCACATAGCGCTTCGCCGCCGCGTCGAAATCGAAATCCTTCTCCTGCCGCAACAGCTGCCAGCGTTCCGGCGCGTGCGCATCGATCCACAAGACCGGGACGTGATAGCGGATCGCCTCGCGCAAGGTGTCCACGGTGCCGCCGCCGCCCGCGGGCGCGCCGCCATCCCACACCGCAACGAGCAGATCGGACTGGTTCAGCACCACCCGTCCCGCCATGCCGTAGGCATCAGCCGGCGCAGACCGCGTCCCGTCGAGCTCGAATGTCGTGACGCCGCCGCCCGCCTGCGCGCGCTGCAGGATGCTGCGGAAGCGGTCGATCGAATGCTCCTTGAAGCGCGGCTGGCGGCACGAAATCCTTCTCGTACTCCTCTTGTGCGAACGGCAGCGGGCAGCAAAGCGAATAGCCGAGATCGAGTGCCTCCTCGGCGAACATGCGGTCGCTTCCTTCGGCAAGCGCCGAGACCGCACGGAGGATGGCCGGCGACGGCGCGTAGTGCGCCTGGGCCTCGGGCCCGGCGGCGTAGCGCGACAACGCCGCCTTGGCTTCCGCCAGCACCGCGCGCAGCGCAAGACGCAGCGCGTCGAGCTTTTCCTTCTCGTGCGGCAGGCGGTTGGGGCGGTGACCGACGACCCCGACTCGAAATGCCAGCTCCGCGCGCGGCGGCGACTTCAGGACCGTCGATTTCGCGAACACCGAGCACGCCCCCCAGATGCCGAAGCTTCCGATCGTCGCCGGGCCGGCCTGCGCTGACGCGCAATTGCCCACGCCGTCGCCGCGCATGCACAATAGACGATCGGCCCGCGAAGCGGAACCGCGCGGGGGCGGCGATCGATCAGCCGTTTCGGTGGTCAGCGGCCGGTGGTCGGCAGGATGGTCGGGCGAACACCGCCCTCGATTCCGGTAGCGTCCGCCGCCTGACCCTTCGCGGCATCGGCAGCGGTCTCCTGCCGGTAGCCGTTCAGGCGACGAAGCTCCGCCTCTTCCTCGGCGAGGCGGCGCCTGATGAATGCGTGCTCCACCTCGGTGAGCTGCGTCTCGAGCAGGAACTTGTAGCGATGAATGTTCTGCCGGTGGACGAGAATACGAATGTTAACTTCGTCTGCCACAGCCATCACCCCTGTAGGTGCTTCACAACACGCTTTTAGATAAGCCGCAAGCTGCCGCTTCGGTTCCACCGAGGGTCGCGGATTCCACCATCCGTGTGCGTATTTCTGCGAAAATTCACCTGCCCACCTGAACACTCGCCGTGCATGCGCGTTGGAACATTGGGCGATGCAGCACGCGGAAACCATCGATGAACGCCGCGGTCGATCCATCCGAGCTGCCGATCGAGCCGAAGCTCCGCCTCGTGGACGGGCGTGTCATCGGCTCGATTGGCGATGCCATCGCGTTGCTGCGCGAGCACGAAAGCCGCCCCGGCATCGACAATCGCGACGAAGTGCTGCATCGGCTCGAGCGTGCGCAGACCGACCGCGAGCGCCAGGCGGCAGCACGGGGGTTCGTCGGCTGGGCAGAGGGACTCGGCCTGCTGCCCGGCAAAGCGACAGCTCGGCATTGACCCCGGCGCCGCCATGGACCCCGCCGACATTTCCCTGTTCGCGACGTTGCGGTTCGAGTGTCCCGCGACCCGCAAGCCCATCGACTACGAGGTCCCGGGCGATGCTGATACGCTGAAGGATCTCTGGTCGCGCACGCTGTGGCGCAGCTGCCGACATTGTGGGCAGGTGCACCGATTTTCCTTCCGCACCGCCTATGTGGCCGGGATCCTCGCGGTCCGATCGCCGCAGCCAGCCGGACCGTGATACGATCGCGCCGCCGACGAAAACCACGACATCCGCCATATACCGCTGGCACCTCCGGCTCAGACGCCTCCCTCGCGCCGCTCGCGCATGTCACGCAGCAGGTCGGCCACGGTCCGCCGCAATCCGTGCACCTGGTCGACCAGATGCAGGATCACGCCGATGCCGGGATCGTTGACGTCGAGATCGTGCTTGAGATCGCGGATGAGCGCCGCGCGGGCGAGGTCGGCATCGGTGAACGCCTGATCGTCCGCGGTGCCGCCCGGGATGAGCCATTCCTCCGCGATCCAGGCCTCCAGCGTGCCGTGATCGAGGCGCGCGCGCAGCAGGAACTCGTGTCGGGTGATCGTCATGACTGCATCTCCCGGCGCGGATCATAGGAGCTACCGGCCTGCCAGCCGGCGGCGAACTTCTCCAGCTCGGGGTCGGGCGCCGACGGCAGCATCACCTTGAGCCGGACCAGCTCGTCGCCGTGGCCGCCGCCATGGCCCCCACCTTGGCGGCGCACGCCCTTGCCCTTGAGGCGCAGCGTCGCGCCGGTGTTGGAATTCTTCGGGACCCGCATCATGACGGGGCCGGTCGGCGTCGGCACCGGCACCTCGCCGCCGAGCACCGCCTCGCTGAGCGTGATCGGCAGCTCGAGGTGGATGTCGTCGCCCGCGCGCGTGAAGAGGCGGTGCGGCGTGATCGCCACCTCGACCAGCGCATCGCCGGGCTTGCCGGTGCCGCGTCCCGGCGCGCCCTTGCCGCGCAAGCGCAGCACCTGTCCGTCGTCGATGCCGGCGGGAATCTTCACTTCCAGCGTGCCGCCGTCCGGCACGCCGAGCCGCATCGTGCCGCCGTTCACGGCGTCGAGGAAATCGACGGCGAGCCGATAGTGCATGTCGGCGCCCGGCGCGTTGGCGCGCGCATGCGCCTGCCGGCGCAGTATCTCGGCGAAGAGATCGTCGCCGGTGGCGAAGTCCTCGAAGCCCGACGCGTCGGTGTAGACGTGGTCGGCATCGGCGGCAAAGTCCTTGTAGAAGCGCTGGCGTGGCCGCTCGGCGCCGGTCGCATCGATCTCGCCGCGGTCGAAGCGCGCGCGCTTGTCAGCATCCGAGAGCAGGTCGTACGCCGCGGCGACCTCCTTGAACTGCTGTTCGGCGTCCTTGTTGCCCGGATTGAGATCGGGATGGAGCTTCTTCGCGAGCTTGCGATAGGTTTTGCGGATGTCGTCGATCGAGGCAGTCTTCTCGACGCCGAGGATTTCGTAGGGGTCCCTCAAGATGCCCTCCTCACGGATCGACGCGGATGTGCCCCACGGGACATGGAGCGCATCCGCCGGCCGACCTGCCGCGGATCGAATGATCCCGACTACGCCTCGGCGACCGCAAGCGCGCGCTCGTCCGCCTTGGCGGGCGGCTGCGTGCGCGCCGGCTCGAGCGCCGCCGCGACCGCATCGTCCACCCGCTCGAGCCAGACGAACTCGATCTGGCGGCGCGCCTCCTCGGGGATGTCGTCGTAGTCCTTGCGGTTGCGCGCCGGCAGCATCACGCGCTTGATGCCGGCGCGTGCCGCCGCCACGACCTTCTCCTTGACGCCGCCGATCGGCAGGACGAGGCCGCGCAGGCTGATCTCGCCCGTCATCGCCGTGTCGCTGCGCACCGTACGGTCGGTCATGAGCGAGGTGAGCGCGAGGAACATGGCGACGCCCGCGCTCGGACCGTCCTTCGGGGTCGCGCCAGCCGGCACGTGGATGTGGATGTCGCTCTTCTCGAAGCGCTCCGCATCGATGCCGAACGAGGCCGCGCGGTTCTTGACGATGCTCAAGGCCGCCTGCGCGCTCTCCTTCATCACGTCGCCGAGCTGGCCCGTGAGGATCAGCCTGCCGTTGCCGGGCAGCCGCGTCGCCTCGATGAAGAGGATGTCGCCGCCGACCGGCGTCCAGGCGAGCCCAGTTGCGACGCCGGGCACGCTCACCCGCATCGCCACCTCGTCCTCGAACCGCGGTGCGCCGAGGATCGCGCCGAGGTCGCCGGCCTCGATCCGGATCGGCCCACCCTGGCCCTCGGCGATGCGCACTGCCGCGTGGCGCAGAAGCTTGCCGATCTCGCGCTCGAGATTGCGCACGCCCGCCTCGCGCGTGTACTGCGCGATGACGTCCCGCAACGCCGCGTCGGAGAGCCCGACCTGGCCGTCCTGCAGCCCGTTCGCCTCAAGTCGCCGCAGCACCAGGTAGCGGCGCGCGATCTGCAGCTTTTCATCCGCGGTGTAGCCCGCAAGGCCGATGACCTCCATGCGGTCGCGCAGCGGTCCCGGGATGGTGTCGAGCATGTTCGCCGTGGTGATGAACGCCACGCGGCTGAGATCGAACGGCACGCCCAGATAGTTGTCGCGGAACGTGTTGTTCTGCTCCGGGTCGAGCACCTCGAGCAGCGCGGCGCCCGGATCGCCCTGGATGCCGGCGCCGAGCTTGTCGATCTCGTCGAGCATCATGACGCAGTTGCGTGTTCCCGCCTTGCGGATCGCCTGGATGATGTTGCCGGGCAGCGCACCGATATAGGTGCGCCGGTGGCCGCGGATCTCCGCCTCGTCGTGCACGCCGCCGAGGCTCACGCGCACGAACTTGCGGCTCATGGCGCGCGCGATCGACTGGCCGAGCAACGTCTTGCCGACGCCCGGCGGACCGACGAAGCAGAGGATCGGCGCCTTGCCGTTCGGCGCGAGCTTGCGCACCGCCAGATACTCGATGATCCGCCGCTTGATCTTGTCGAGGCCGTAGTGGTCCTCGTCGAGGATCCTGCGCGCCTGCACGATGTCGATGTTGCTTTCCTCGGGCAGCGCCCAGGGCAGCTCGATCAGCCAGTCGAGATAGCTGCGCACCATGCCGTACTCGGCCGCGGCCTCCGGCATGCGCTCGAGCCGACGCAACTCCTTGCGAGCCGCGTCCTCGACCTCCTTCGGCATCTTGGCGTCGGTGATCGCCTTGGTGAGCTCGGCGATCTCGGTGGCCTTGCCATCGTCGCCCTCGCCGAGCTGGCGCTGGATCGCGGCCATCTGCTCGCGCAGCAGCACCTCGCGCTGGCGCGCGTCGAGCGCCGCCTTGGTCTGCTGGCCGATCTCCTGCGAGAGCCGCAGCACCTCGATGCGGTTCGCCAGCGTGCGCGACACTTTATCCATGCGCGCCACGATATCGACCGTCTCGAGGATCTCCTGCTTCTCCTCGGGCTTGGCATCCATGTAGGCGGCCGCGAGGTCGGCGAGCGCCGGGGCCGCCTCGACCAACTCGACCGTCGCCAGCAGCTCGGCCGGCGCCTGCGGCAGCAACCGGAGCGCCTCGAGCAGCTGGTTCTTCAGGTTGAGAAAGCGCGCGTCGATCTCGGGCGAGCGCACGCCCGGCTCGGGGATCCGCCGCACGCGGGCGACGAAGAACGGCCAGCCGCTGAGGAATTCCTCGATCTGGAAGCGCTGCTCGCCCTGGCAGACGAGGTGGTGCGTGCCGTCGGGCGCGGTGAGGAAGCGCACCACGTTGGCGACGGTGCCGAAACGGTGCATGTCGATCGGGGCGGGATCGGCGACATTCGCCTCACGCTGCATGAGAATGCCGACCGGACGCTGCTCGCGCATCGCCTGCTGGGCGGCCGCGATCGACTTCGTGCGGCCGACCGTGATCGGCATGACCTGCTCGGGAAACAGCACGGCGCTGCGCACCGGCACGATGATCAGCGCGTCCGGCGGGATGGACGGGTAGCTCGAAGCCGAGCCGCCCGCGTCGCGCGCGCTCAAGGCTTCCATGTTCTGCGATTCAACCATGGATTCATTCCGATTTTTGCATCGTGATGGCGAGGCAGCCATGCACGAAAGAGCGGCTGATCCCGTCGTAGCGGCCGGCGGGCAAGCGTACGCGGCGGGCGAAATGGCCCTGTGGCAGCTCGAGCCGATGGATCATCGCGGTGCGCAGCTCGGCCGGCAGCACGCGTGTGCCGCCGACCACGAGGTCACCGCCGTCGATCGCGACCTCGACCTGGTCCGGGTCGACGCCCGGCAGCGCCACGAGGACAAGAACCTGGCGGCCTGTCTCCAGGATGTCGACCGGCGGCTCCCAGGTCGGCAGCCGGGCGGCCGAGCGCACGGGCCGGAAGAACTCGCGATGCAGCCGCTCAGCGCGGGCCAGCATCTCGCAGGCTTCCGACCACATCCAATCGCGGGGGAAATCTCGTTCCAACTCAAGCCCCATGGTTCATCAGGAGCAAGAAATGGGAATTCGGTCCGCGGATTTCAACCGCGGCCGGGCGCATCGCCCGGGACGGGACCGTAGTCAGTGCGACATGAGCACCGGCACCGTCATGGTGGCGAGAATCCCGCGGGTGACGCCGCCGAGGATGAACTCGCGCAGCCGCGAATGGCCGTAGCCGCCCATGACAAGGAAATCGGTTTCAGCGTCGGCCGCGTGCGACAGGATCGTGTCCATGACGTCTCCGTCGGCCGCGATGATGCGCTTCACCTCGACCTTGAGACCGTGGCGCGCCAAATGCTCGCCGATGTCGGCACCCGGCATTTCGTCGGCTTTGCCGGCGTCACCCTGCACCATGACGACCTCGACCGCCTTGGCGCGTTCGAGGAACGGCATGGCATCGCCAACCGCGCGCGCCGCGTTGCGGCCGCCATCCCAGCAGACCATCACGCGGTCGAGCGTGAGGGCGGCTTTCTGGATGTAGGGGACGACCAGCACGGGCCGGCCGGCATCGAACAGCGCCGTCTCGATGACGAGGTCCTCCAGCACCGCCTTGCCGGGCTCGGCCTGGCGCACGATCGAGAGGTCGAAACGCCGCGCGATGCGGCCGAAGATCTGGGCGGCGCCCGCGAGGCTCGCGTCGAGCCGGCGCGATTCCGCCGAAATGCCGTTGCGCCGAACCGCCTCCTCGAAGCGGGCGATCGCGGCGTCAGCGGCCGCCTCCGCCTCCTGACGCTGATCGTCGATCCAGTCAGCCGGAATGGCGTCGCCGATGCCCATGGTGGGCGGGATGAACGGATCGAGCGCGAACGCAATGCCGGCGATATGTGCCTCGAAGGCGCCGGCAACCGAGACCGCGTAGTCGATGGCGGCGGTCTCGCCGGGCCGGGTGGAAAGGTGAAAGGCGATATCCTTGATCATTTGAACTCCTGCGCGCCCCCAACCACCGTGGCGGCCATCCTAGCCGAAGGACGGCGGCCGGATCATAGCCCGGGCGAGCATCGGCTTGCCGCTCAAACGGCATGTCTTGCCCGCCAGAACGTGGCAAGATGCTTCCCCCACATGGCTCCCCCTATGACGATCGATCCCGGCCCCCTCCTCACTGACCTCTACCAGTTCAACATGATCCAGGCCTACCTGGATCATGATCAGACCAAACCTGCGGTGTTCGAGTTCTTCATGCGTTCGCTGCCGGCGCGCCGGCGTTTCCTTCTCGCCGCCGGCCTCGAGCAGGTGCTGGACTTCCTGGAAAACCTGCGGTTCTCGCCGGCGGAGATCAATTGGCTGCGATCGACCGGGCGCTTCAGCGAACGGCTGCTCGACTACCTCACGGGCCTGCGATTTACCGGCGACGTGCACGCGATCCCGGAAGGCACCGTCTTCTTTCCCGACGAGCCGATGCTGCGGGTGACGGCGCCGCTGCCGCAGGCGCAGCTCGTCGAAAGCCAACTCATGAACATCATGCACTTCCAGTCGCTGGTCGCCGCCAAGGCGGCGCGCGTCAAGCTCGCGGCCGGCGACAAGGTGGTGGTCGATTTCGGCCTGCGCCGCGCGCATGGCGCGGAGGCCGGGCTGATGGCGGCGCGGGCGAGCTACATCGCGGGCTTCGCGGGCACCGCAACGGTGCTGGCGGACGAGCTGTTCGGCATCCCGACCTTCGGTACGATGGCGCACTCCTACATCGAGACGCATGACGACGAGGCGACCGCGTTCGAGAACTTCGCCCGTTCGCGGCCGAATAGTCTCACGCTGCTGCTCGACACCTATGACACCGAGGCAGCCGCCAGGAAGGTCGTGGCGCTGGCGCCGAAGCTCAAGGCGGCAGGCATCACCATCCGCGCGGTGCGGCTCGACAGCGGCGACCTGGTGGCGCTGGCCAAGAGCGTCCGCCACATCCTCGACGCCGGCGGCTGCGGCGACATCACCATCTTCGCCAGCGGCGGTCTCGACGAGGATTCGGTCGCGGCCATTCTGCGCGCCGGCGCACCGATCGACGGCTTCGGGGTCGGCACGAGTCTCACCACCTCTTCCGACGTTCCATCGCTCGATTGTGCCTACAAGCTGCAGGAATATGCCGGCCTGCCGCGCCGCAAGTACTCGTCGAGCAAGGAGACCTGGCCCGGACGCAAGCAGGTCTGGCGCGGCTACGGCGCTGACGGCCGCATGGCCGGCGACATCCTCGGGCTCGATGGCAATTCCCATCCGGGCGAGCCGCTGCTCGCGCTTGTCATGAGGGATGGGCAGCGGACATTTCCGGCACCGACCCTCGACGACATCCGCCAGCGCGCCGCGCGCGAGCTGGCGCGCCTTCCCGGCGCGCTGCGCTCGCTCGGACCGGGTGACGCCTATCCGGTGCAGATCGCCGAAACGCTGCGGCGTCTTGCCGCCGAAACGGATCGGCGCGTGGGGCGGCCTTGATGATAATCCCTGAAGTCAGCTGTGACGCGACGCATCAACGAGGATAAGCTTCAGTCGAATCCGGGGGGGCGCGCCTTGCGGGTCGGAGCACCATATGAACAAGGCCATTCTCGGCAGCCTGACCGAGCGGCACCTCATGCTGTTCGGCACCATCATCCAATTGTTCGCCCGTTACGAGCTGCTGATGCAGGAGGTCATGACCACGATCTCGGGCGCCGCCCCGGCCGCCATCATTCTGCTGACCCGCAAGCTCGACTTCCGGGAAAAACGACAGGCGCTGCTCGATCTGCTGCGTCACTGGACCGTGCCGGTCGACCAGTATGACCGCGTCGGCGCCTTCCTGCTCGTCCCCGAGGAGATGACCCCGCTGCGCGACGACATCGCGCACGCCGCATGGGTTTCCGATCAGTCGTCGAGCTGGATCCAGCCGGATTGGATCCTGCGCACGCCGCCCAGCATCAAGGCGCTGCGCGACGATCCGGGGGCGGGCGGCGAGAAGTTCATCGAGCGCACCGAGGACAAAGCGACGTATACGCTCAAGGGCCTCGAAGACATGATCAACTCGCTCGCGTCGAACTACGAGCAGCTCGACGAATATCTGCAGCAGATCGAGCTTGTCCGCAGAGGCGGGCGGCCGGCCAACGGCCAGCCGCGTTAGCGCACCGCCGCCGTGGCCGCCACCGCGCTCGCGCGCGGCGCGCGCCACGACGCCTTGTCCCAGGTCAGCAGCAGCGCAAGGCCGATCATCGAGCCGGCACCCGCGAGGTTGACCAGCGCCTGCGTGAGGATGCCGTCGTCATAGGTGGTGAGCACGAACTGGCCGAGGACGGCGAGCAGAATGCCGAAGCAGAAGATGTGCAGGGAGTTCTGCCCGCATGCGACCAGCCATTTGCCCGGCCGCGTCGCCAGCACGGCGCTGCCCGGCTGCACCAGCCGCGCGGTCACGAGCGCGAGCGCGAGGAAGCTTGCAAGCCGCACGGGGTCGAGATTGCTCTTGTTGCCCACGAAGGGCGCAAGCGCCGTAAACAGGAAGTCGGGCGCATCGGTGAAAATGGACTGGATCATCCACGAGAGGCTGATGAGCGCCACCACGCCGGCCGCGATCATGGCGAAGCGCACCAGGCGCCGGCCGTTCGGCGCCCATTGCACGCCGCGCACCTTGGAAAAGCCGGCCACCGCGCCGATGACGAACAGGAACTGCCAAGCAAGCGGGTTGAAGAACCAGGTTGCGCCGTCGGGATAGCCGGGCGTCTGCCAGCCCACGGCCTGCGTCAGGGCGTAGAGCGCGCCGGACGGCACCAGCGCGAGCAGCGGATGGCGCGCGATCGCGGCGAGGATGAGCGGGAAGGCCATGAGCAGCGCGATATAAAGCGGCAGGATGTCGAGGTACTGCGGCTGCAATCGCAGGATCAGCACCTGGCTGATCGCCGCATAGGGATTATCGAGAAATTCCGAGATCTTGAACGACTCGGTGTAGCTCGGGTCGTCGACCACCACGATCGAGTACGACACCATGGCGGCGAACACCGCGAAGATGAAGATGTGTGCGACATAGAGCTGCCAGACGCGATGGAAGATGCGGACCGTCGCGATCGGGAAACCGTCGTCGACGAGAAGACGCCCATAGGCGAGCGACGCCGCATAGCCGGAAATGAAGACGAAGACCTCAGCGGCGTCGCAGAACGCCACCGAGTGCAGCGTCGCGTTGGAGAGGAAGTTGTTGGGAATGTGGTCGATGAAGATGAAGAGGAGCGCGAGCCCGCGGAAGAAATCGAGGCGGAGATCACGCTGTGGACGCGCGTCCGAGCGCGCAAGCGCACGAGCAGCAGGATAGCGCAACGCAAGCGGCGTGGTCGCAAGCGAGAGGGGCGTCTGCATCGTCTGGCCTCATCATCCTCGAGTGCCGCCCGGTCCGATGCAGACATAGTGCACCGCCCGCGCCGGCCAAGCTTCCGTCGTCCCTCTTCACGACTTTCCTCCCATGCGAGCGTCGATTTAACGCAATTTTTATGTTTGGCCGGAGCGGCGCGCGATTCCGGCATGCAGCCCATGCGCCAATAATGGCTTTGACGCCGGCGGGTTGCGCCAAGCGCGCGTACCTTCATCAATATTGTGGCCAAAGTGAATCCATGAGCCCTGCCGCTATCGCAGGGCCGGCTCCCGTCGCGGCCTGTACGGATGACGTTGCGGGAGGGCCTGTGGCGACGGCCGGGTCAGTCCATCGACAGCCCGCTCGCCGTGATTGGCGCGGCCCATTTCCTGATCTCGTCGGCAACGAACTGCCGGAGGAATTCAGGCGAGCGGCGCCCCGGCGCGACCAGTGCGCCCCCCATCCGGCGGATGCGCTGATCGACCGCCGGCGTGTTCATCGCCGCGACCGCGGCATCGTGCAGCTTCTGCACGATCGCGTCCGGCGTGTCCTTGGGCACGAACAGGCCGTTCCAGATATAGGCGTCGAATCCGGCGAGCCCCTGCTCATCCGCGGTCGGCAGATCCGGCAGGATCGACGCGCGCGTCTTCGACAGCATCGCGATGCCCTTCACCCGCTTGCCCTGGATCTGCGCGATCGCGGTCGAGGTGATCGGGCAGACATAGTCGATGCGGCCGCCGACCATGTCCTCCATGGCCATCACGGCCGAGCGGTAGGGCACATGCGTGACATTGACGCCGATCGCGAGGTCGAGCAGCACGCAGGCGAGATGCGTCGCCGATCCCGCGCCGCCCGAGCCGAACTGCATCTTCGCCTGGTTGGCTTTGGCATAGGCGATGAATTCCTGCAGGTTGGCGACGGGCAATTCGTTGCGCGTGATCAGCGCCATCGGCTGCTGGACGATGAGTGCAACAGGCTTGAAGTCAGCGAGCGCGTTGTAGAGGGGATGCCGGTAGAGCGTCTGGTTGGCCGCGAACGTGCCGGTGCCGCCGAGCACCATCTGGTAGCCATCCGCTGCCGCCCTGGCGACGCGGTTCGCGCCGTTCATGCCGCCGGCGCCGCCGACATTCTCGATCACCACCGGCTGGCCGAGAATCTCCGCCATGCGGGGCGCGACGATGCGGGCAACGAGATCGTCGCCGCTGCCCGCCGCGAAGGTCACAACCAGCGTGAGCGGATGGGTCGGAAAGTCCTGCGCGTGGGCGCAACCGAGCGCGGCCAATAGGCCCGCGGCCGCCGCAAAAGTCCTGAGATTCCACATGTCGCCTCCTGCGCATCCCGGCGCTGATCCTCGCCGAGCGAGATTCATGCCATTTATACGGAGGGTCCGAGCCGACTGATATTGGTTTCGAGATAACCGAGACGCTCCGCCGCAGTCTCGGCGCCGTTGACCACCGCGGCGACCTCCGCCGCAATGGTCGCGGCGCCTTGCGCGATGTTCATCGTACCGCGCAGCATGTCGGCGAGATCGACGTTGATATGCGCTTTCATGCGCTCGACGGTGCGCGGATTGGCCGAAATCTTGATCGTCGGCGAGACCGGATGGCCGGTCGGATTGCAGGTGCCGGTCACGAAACAGACGAGCTGCGCGCCGCCGGCCGCGAGCGCCGTCACGTTTTCGACCGCGGCCGCCGGCGCATCCATCATCCAGACGCCCGGTCCCGGTGCGGCCTCGCCATAGCCGATCACATCCATGATGGTGCGCGAGCCGGTCTTCGCCAGCGCGCCGAGCGATTTCTCCTCGATCGACGTGAGGCCGCCCGCGAGGTTGTCCGGGGTCGGATTGGTGCCGGCGAGATCGACGCCGTGCTGGCGCGCCAGCTCGTTGTAGGCGTGCACCGTCGCGATCATCCGCGCCGCGGCCTGCGGGGTCGCGGCGCGCTCGCGCAGCAATTCCTCGCCGCCGAGGCATTCGACCGGCTCGGAGAACACGGCGGTCGCACCGGCGTCCACGATGATATCGGTGAACGCGCCGAGCGCCGGATTGCCGAACAGGCCCGATGTCGTGTCCGAGCCGCCGCATTCGAGCCCGACCAGGAGCTCGCGCACCGCGAGCGGCACGCGACGCGTGCGCCCTGCGGCATCCTGCATGCGCCGCAGCATCTCGCTGCCGCGGTCGAGGCATTCCTGCATGCCGCCGACATCGAGGAAGGACAGCATCTCGACCGTGCGCCCGAGCTGGCGGGCGAGCTGCGCCACGCGCTCGCTGCTTTCCGGCTCGAAGGACACGAGCAGGCAGCCCGCCACATTGGGATGCGCCGCGAGCCCCGCCATGGCGCGCAGGCTCACCTCGAAATCGTGGCCCATCTGGCCGCGGCCGTAGCTCGCGGGCAGGCAGGTGACACCCGGATTGCGCGCCGCAAGCTTCCGCACGAGCGGATTCACGTTGTCCGCCGCGGCCATCACCGCAACCAAGTTGCGAATGCCCTTGCGCCCATTCTCGCGCGGATAGCCGGTCAATCCGTCGGGCCATGCACTCATGAGGTCACGCCCAGTTCCTTGGCGAGGCTGATCGCATCGACGAGCTCGCCGTCCGACAACGGCACGCCCTCGCGCAGCCGCTCGCGGCGCAGCGTCCAGCGCCGCTCGCCCGGATGGCGAATCGGCTCGGCGGCCACGTTCACCGGCAGCGCGCCGAGCCGTGCCAGCAGCTCGCCGAGGCGTTGCGAATAGGCTTTCGTGCCGAACGCGGTCGCGAGATCAATGGCGATCAGCGTATGCGCGGTCCCTTCCGGGGCGTCGGGCGATGCTTCCTTCGACGAGACCTGATCCGCAAACGCACCGCCGGCGAGCACGCCGGTCAACGCTTCGAGCGCGATCAGCAGGCCGAAACCCTTGGCGCCGCCGAACGCGAGCAGGCTGCCGGCGAGCGCGGCGGCAGGGTCACGCGTCGGGCCGCCATCTGCGTCCTGCGCGAGGCCGGGCGGCAGCGTCGCGCCCGACCGCGCCGCCTCGACGATGTTCGCGCGCGACGTGACGCTGGTCGCGAGGTCGAGCTCGAGAAAATTGTCAGGGTCGCCGAGCGGGGCCGCAATCGCGAGCGGATTGTTGCTCAGCAACGCTGTCTTCGCGCCCTCGGGCGCAACGCACACCTGGCCGTTCGAGGTGACGATGCCAAGCTGCCCGCGGGCGGCGATCAACGTTGCGTAGTAGCCGGCGAATCCGAAGTGATTGCTGTTGCGCACGAGCGCGATGGCGATGCCGGACTTCCGCGCGGCCTCGCTGACAGCCTGCGCGGCCACGCTTGCGACGTAATGGCCGATGCCGTTGCGGCCGTCGATCGTCAACAGAGCATTCCTCGCCTCGATCTGCGGCCGCGCCTTGCCGTCGACGCCGCCCGAGCGCAGGCGCGCCACATATGGTCGCAGGCGGCGCAGGCCGTGGGTCTCGACGCCACGCAGATGTGCCTCGGTGATCGCCTTTGCCATCGCGTCGGCAGGGTCCGCGGCGGCGCCGGCCGCCAGCGCCACGTCCCGGACGAGATCGTTGATCCATTGGGACGGCCGCCGCACCGGCGACTTGCCTGCCTGCTTCGACCCGGGCGACAGCGAGCTTCGCATGTTGTGCGAATGCACGTGCTCGCCGGGCACAATCGCGGCGGTCGCAATGCCGATCGGGAAGCCGTAGCGGCGGACCGGATGCGTCTCGGCGATCGCGCGAACCGCGATCTTGTGGCCGAACGGGACCGGCTGACGTGCCGCGATCTCGCTCACCGTCGTGCCCGCCGCATCCACCACCCGCACGGTCGCGCCGGCGGGCGCCGCATCGAGCACCGCCGCCACATCGTCATTAGCCGCGAGCAGAACAGCCCGCACCGCGCTTACAGCCATGTGGACGTTGCTTCCTCCGCGAAAGCAAAAGCCTTGGTGCCGGCATCGACCACGCCGGAATACCGCGAGAAGAACAGGTAGCCGGTGACGGGCGCGCACAGCTCCTCGACGACATCGAAACTCTGCGGATCGATCATCTCGCCGACGACCGTGCCCTTCTCGATGCGGCGCCCGAGATCCGCCGGCGAGGCGAAATGCGACTGCAGAAATCCGCCGACCGACGGGTTGGCCTCGAAGCGGCTCTTGACACCGAACAGCAGCTGCTTCTTCGCCGGCGGCGGCGCATCCGCGATCATGCCCAGGCTCGACATGATGGAACGCAGTCCGGCCACCATGGCATCGAGATATTGAGACTCGGCCTGCGCTCCGAGATAGACGCCGCCGATCTCCGGATTGGCGGTGGGAACGCCGCGCGAATTGCAGTAGCGCGCGGCCGTACCGGCGAGGTTGTTGGCATGCACGAAGGTCGTGCCGAAGGCGCGGCAGAGTTTGAGCGAGCCCTCATACACCTCGGCCGGCGCGGAGGCCTCAAGATCGGCGCGCGCCTGCAGCCGGCCGCCGAGCCCGCCGCAATGGATGTCGATCAGCGCATCGACGTGGTCGAGCAGATGAGTCGTGATCACGCTCGCCATGCGCTGCGTCAGGTTGCCGCGCGCCAGGCCGGGAAAGACCTCATGCAGGTCGGTCTTGCCGTGCTGCTCGGGCGTCTGCCGGTTGAACACCGAGACGGCGAGCGGGTTGGCGACCGGGATCGCGGCGACGCGTCCCGACAATGCGGCGACGTTGAGGCCGGCGAGCAGTCGGCGCACCGCCATCAGCGACATGGTCTCGTCGCCATGCACGGTGGTCAGAATCCCGAGCGTCGGGCCGGGCTTGGCGCCGGTGACGAGGTGCAGGCCGATGCGCAGCTCGGCACCCGAGGCGAGGCGCGCGACGTTCGATCCGAGCGAACTCGCGGCCCGCTTTACTCTTGTTGGCAAGCGAAAGCATCATCCTTCCCGGTGGCAGCGTGATTTGATCATGCGGGGTGCCGGCGCGCGAATGCGAGACCGTCTCGGCGCACAGGCGCTTAGGGATTGACCTGGCGCAGAAAGCTCGCGTTCATCGCAGTCGGCCAGTCGATCGGGCCCTTGAGCGCGCCCTTGGTGACCATGAACTTCGCAAGCTCGTCCATGTCCTTGATGAAGGCGCCGTCATAAGTCATGTCGTACTTGATCAACTTCACCACCGGCAGCGACTGCGCCGCGTCGCCCTGCACGGCCTGCGCCCAGATCTTCGTCGCCTCCTCGGGATTGGCGCGGATGAATTGGATTGCGCGGTAGGTGGCGCGCAGCACCTTGCGCACCGCATCGGGATTCTGATCGAAGAATGACCGCGTCACGCTGAGGATGATGCGGTTGTTGGCGAAGCCCTTGGCGCTGGTGATGAGCTTGACGTTCTGCGCGCTCGCGATGGCGCGCGTGGTGAACGGCGCGAGCCAGGCGAACGCGTCGATGTCGCCGTGCGCGAGCGCCAGCACCATTTCGGGCGGCGCGAGATCGAGGATCTTCGCGTCGGCGGGCGCGAGGCCGCCGGACGCGAGGTAGCGGTCGAGCAGGAACTCGCCGGTAGAGCCCATGCGGGTCGCGACCTTGCGGCCGCGCAGGTCGGCGGGCGAGTTGATGTCCTTGCGGCCGACGATGCCGAAGATGTCGGTGTCGGAGGACATCGGCGCGATGCCGACCACAGTGCGGGTCTGCCACATCGCGGCGGAAGGCAGATCGCCCGCCGAGATGAAGTCGCCGCGCCCGGCGCGGAACGCTTCTGTCGCGGTCGCGCCGGTGGTGAACACGGTCACCTCCACGTCGAGCCCTTCGTCCGTGAAGTAGCCCTTCGCCTTGGCGACCTGGAACGGCACCCAATGCTCGTCCGTGCCGCAGAAGATGCGCACCTTCTGGCCGGCGGCCTCGGCGGAGCCGGCCGCACAACAAGTCACGAGCGTCGCGAAAAGAAGAGCAAGCGCGCGCATCGGCAACGCGGCGCCGCGTCGAACCGTCGAAAATCCAAGCATGGCGCATTCCCCCTTTTTGTGGCTGGACTTTCAGCCGGTCCCGCACACTGTATCTACACATACATTGGATACGCTGACCTATACATTGACCTGATGCTCCATGAACCGTCGCATGGTGCGATCGATCGCGAGCTTGAAGCACCCGTCGATGATGGCGCCGAGCACCCCGAGGGTCACCAGCCCGACGAACATGATATCGGTGCGCAGCAGCGTGCGCGACTGCATGATGAGATAGCCGATGCCCGATTGCGCGGCGATCATCTCGGCGGCCACGATCCCCATGAAGGCAAATCCCAGCGCGACCCGCATGCCAGTAAGCACATAAGGTACCGCCGACGGCAGCACGACCCGCAGGAAAATCTGAACCGGCCGCGCGCCGAGGCACTTTGCCGCATTCAGGCGGATGTTCGGCGTCGCAGCGACGCCCGCCGCCGTGTTCATGATCATGATGATCACGACGCCGTAGAAGATGATGAAGTAGCGCGACAGGTCGCCGATGCCGAACCAGATGATGGAGAGCGGCACCAGCGCAACCGGCGATATGGGGCGCATGAGCTGGAGCAACGGATCGGCGAACCGGGCCACGAGCGGGATGCGCCCCATCAGCGTGCCGATGGCGATGCCAAGGATGCAGCCCGCCGCATAGCCGACGAGGACGCGCTCGAGGCTGATCGCGACATGATCGAGCAAGGCACCGCTGCGCAGGAGCTCGGCACCGGTGTCGAAGGTCGCCAAGGGCGACGGGACGAGATCGGGAATCGCGAAATAATGCGCGAACACCGCCCAGGCGAGCACCGCGAGCGAGATCGACACCGCGGTGGTCGCGACGCGGCTGAGCAAGCGGAGCAGCCTAGGCGGCATCGAGCGCTACTCCGACCTCGTCCTGCAGCGACGCTTCGATCCGCGCATAGATGCCGACGACCGCCTCGTCGGTCGGCTTGCGCGGATAGGGAAAGTCGACGACGAACTCCTCCTTGATCGCGGAGCCCGGTCCGCGCCGCATCACCGCGACGCGCTGCCCCAGCAGCACCGCCTCGCCAACGTCGTGGGTGATGTAGACGACCGTCGTGCCGAGCTGTCGCCAGATGCGCATGAGCTCTTTTTGCAGGATGCGCTTGGTGATGGCGTCGAGCGCCGCGAAGGGCTCGTCCATCAGCAGCACTTCCGGCTCGATGACGAGCGCGCGCGCGAGCTGGCAGCGCTGCTTCATGCCGCCGGACAGCTCATAAGGGAACTTGTGCGCGTGCTCGCGCAGGCCGACGAGATCGAGGTATTCGGCCGCGCGCGCGGCTGCTTCGCGCCTGCCGACGCCCTGGATTGACAAGCCGAATGCGACGTTCTCCTGCGCGCGCAGCCAGGGAAACAGTGCGTTGGTGGCATCCTGGAACACGACGACGCGATCGGTGCTAGCCTCGACGACGCGACGCCCACCGATCCGGATCGTGCCGGCGCTCGGCCGCACGAAGCCGGCGATCAGATTGAGTATGGTCGACTTGCCGCAGCCGCTGGGGCCGAGCAGGCAATAGAACTCGCCGCGCCGCACCGTGAGGCTTGCATTGGCGAGCGCGCGGTACTCGCCCGATTTTCCGGCGTTGAAGGTGAGCGAGACGTTGTCGAGCGCGAGCTCCGTCCACGCCGTCGCTCCACGACGGGAAGCCGACAGCGCGCCGGCCGGGCGGCTCGATGGTCCGGGAGACTTAGGATCGGGTGCGGTATCCATGGATCGCCTCGGGGCATCCTGACCGCAGACCCTGCGATGACGGGCCGCCGGGCGTTCAAGTCGAAAGAGTGAGACGATAGCTGGTGCGGTCGGCCCGGTAAATCGACGTGCCGGTGTGGATCGCCTCGTTCTTCCGGGTGAGGAAGGTGACGCGGCGGACCAGCATCGGTTGCCCACGCTTGATCCCGAGCAGTCTTGCTTCGTGCACGTCGGCGCTGCGCGCCTCGATCTCCATCTCGCCGTGATCGATGGCGATGCCTTCGCGATTGCGCAGGTAGTCGACGATCGAGCAGGTCTCTATGTCCTGCTTGGTAAGCCGTTGGCAGCATTCCGCCCGGATGTAGCGGTCGTCGATCGCGACCAACACGTCCTTCTGGTAGCGCAGCCGCCGCACGAAGGTCACCGGCTCGCCGGCGCGCAGGCCGAGGCGCTGCGCCACCTCGGCGGGTGGCTTTGCGCGCGCCTCGAATGTTCCGACCTTCACGTTGAATCCGCCGGCGCTCTGCGACCAGGCGTCGAGGAAGCTCGTCAGCGTCAGCCGCTCGCCGAGCTTGTTCTGCCGCACGAATGTGCCGCGGCCCTGGATGCGGTAGAGGATCCCCTCCCCCACCAGCTCGTCGACCGCACGGCGCACCGTGATCCGGCTGACCCCGAAACGCTCGGCGAGGCGCGCATCGGAAAACGGCATTTCCTTCGCCTTCGGCTGCGCGCGGATCATCTCCTCGATCCCCGCCTGCACCTGCCGGTACAGCGGAATGCCTTCCACGAAGGGTTTGACATCCACCATGCGCAACCGGTAGTCTTGTTATAACATCATGTCAACTACCCCCGCGAGCCACCGACCGGCACGCGGCCGGTCCGGCGGAGCGGCGTTGCGAATGCAGAAGCAGATCGTCCACACCGACCAGGCGGCCGTGACGGGCGCTCCGCTCGTGCAGGCCGTCAAGCTCGGCAATCTGGTGTTCTGCTCGGGAGCCTCGCCGCGCGACCCGAGGCAAGGCAACAAGGTCGTGGCGGGCGGTTTCCGCGAGCAGGCGACGCAGGCGATGGCGAACCTCAAGGCTGTTCTCGCCGCCGCCGGCAGCGGCTTCGAGCATTGCCTGAAGGGGACCTGCTACATCCTCAACGTTGATGAAAATCTGCCAGTCCTCAACGAGGTGTGGGTGCAGCATTTCGGCAAGAACCTGCCGGCCCGCACCGTCGTCGGCGTGAGCAAGCTGCGGGAAAACTATCTCTTGGAAATCGAAATGACGGCGTATGCGCCCTGAGCGCGCAGCCGTCGTTTTTGTGCACAGGGGGAGGAGCAATTGGCCACCAAAAGTCCGATGCCGATCGACGTGCTCGTCGGGCAGAACATCCGCATCTGCCGGCTGCAGCAGAAATGCTCGCAGACCGAGCTCGGCCGGCAGATCGGCGTGACCTTCCAGCAGGTGCAGAAATACGAGAGGGGTGCGAACCGCGTCGGCGCGAGCCGGCTCACGCGGATCGCGGACGTGCTCGGCGTGCCGCTGCTCGCGCTGTTCGACGGCAGCACCACCGTGGCGCAGCAGCCGGAGGCGGACGAGACGCCGCGTGCCCTGCTCGCCAACCCGCACTCGCTCCGCCTGCTGCAGAGCTTCGACAAGATCGGCAGCGACGCCGCACGCGCCGCCCTGCTGCAACTCGTCGACGCGCTGGCCGAGGACGCATCGTCCACCAAGGGCAGGAAGTGAGGTCGGCAGGCCGTCGGCCGTCTGATCGGAAAAATCACGCCAAGGACGCGCCGATACCGGCGCCAGATTGGGCCGCAAGCCCGTTGCGACACCGCGCGCGGGGATGCTTTCCTTTGTGATGACCCAGTCGCGGCCGTGCCCGGCGCCGCGGTAGGATCGGCACGCCCGCCACGGTCGCCGCCTGCCCTGCGATGCGCGCCCAACCGAAGGATGCGTCATGCTCCCGCCGAACTACACCATCGTCGACATCAGCCTCGAGCTCGACTCGAAAAATTTTGCGATGCGCACGCCCGCGGGATTCACCAGGGACATGCAGTTCGCGATGGAGGTGCTCAAAGAGCACGACGCACCGGGCGGCGCCGGCCAGATCGTGCGCGGCGTCCACATGCGGTTGCACGCGGTACTCGTCCGGATCTTGGCTTATTGGCTGAAAACAAATGAAATACTTACAAGCCAAAATCATATTACCCTTAACACGCCAAATCTATGCATCACATTACGAACGCAGACTCTAACAGTCCACAGTGATATGACTACCCAAGACTTGAGTCTTTAAGCTTGTCGGTGAGGTCCAGGAAAAGATGAGGGTTGGAGGAGGGTAATCCCGTAGCCCAATCACCACTCTCGCTGGTGCGTGAAAGAATGGCACTGGTGGAAAACTAATAAAGATCGAGGTATTCCAAATCCAACCAATTCTGCGTTCGTAATGTACCGCTTTTCTCCCAGTAAATCCAGCCCATCCCATACTCCGCACTAACATTAGCCTCAAATTGCTCAAACTGAAATGCAAATGCCTCTTTTCGCCTTCACCAAAAGCCTTTTAGGCCTCTTCTCTCCTCATCCTTGTATATCCGCAAGCTCAAACACATTCCGTCTATCAAACAGCTTCGAGGTTCAGATCATACCCCTTTGTAGTCCGCTACTGTAGAAGATTGTTGAAAGGTCGTCCTTAGCGAAGTCACGTAGGATGGGACTCAAACTAAGATTATGTGAGTCTCTGAGAATGATTTTATTCATGCTAACACAATCGGACCATTTCCAGAAATTAGACTGAGCTCTTGTTCAGTATTGGCTTTAATCTCAAGTATATTGGGTTGAGCTTCAAGTGTGTATCACGAGTCCAAACATATAGATAAGGAAGAGTACCTTCAGGTTTCAAATCAGAATTTATGCATTTCTAGGCAACGACTCTTCTCGAAACCCCCCAAGCTACTAAATTTTCTTAAACTTGTGGCTTTTAGTCCGAGTCTAGGCCGGCGAGTATACTCGCGGATGGAGCAAAGAACGTCGTCCCGGTCAACGGCGTCGAGAAATCAAGAAGGCGATCATGCAATCCGGCAGGCTCTCCGACATACATCCGCTGCAGCATCTTCTCAATAACCCACAACCGGCGAGAATACCCAATGAAATATGTTCCGAATTGTCCAGAGCCAGGAGATCCGAACGGCATGTTGTCACGAAGGATGTCATGCTCGACCCCATTCTCGTCTTCGATGGTGCTGAGAGTCTTATGTGAGGCTTGTTGACCAGATGGCGCATCATCAAGTTCAACGTTGTCCAGTTTTGTGCGGCCGATAATGGCTTCCTGCTGCTCTGCTTTAAGAGTCTTCCATCCCTTCATATCGTGGATGTATTTCTGGACCACTATATAGCTGCCACCTAACCCAGCTGTATCTTCCTCAGTAACGAGGATTGATGCAGGAACGGCAGGTCCAACGGGATTGGCAGTGCCGTCTACAAAGCCTAGGAGATCTCGGACATCGAAATACCGGAAGCCAACCGTCTCGTCAACAACTCTGACGGAATCTCCAAGGAGATCTAGTAGTTGCTTCTCGAACTCAAAGTTCAGGTCTCGCCGCTCTGAGCGAATGTGAAAGAGAAGGTCTCCTGGAGTGGAGACAGCAGTATCTGGGACTGGAATTAGCATCATAGTACTCGACTCGTCCGGATCGGCAATAGGAGTGAGGAGAAGAGTTCAGCATGTCAAATTTTTGCATACAAAATCCCAAGAAAAAAAGTTCAGTTACTTACACTTTGCGCCCTTCACAGCGGGAAAGGGATGAAGCTCCGCGGGTTTGGGTAAACCAGTAACTCGATCCCACGCATCACTTCCGATACCAACAGTACATGCAAATGAAGCACCAAGATCGCGAATAGAGACGTTTTTGGCTAGACCATCGATATCGGCTAGAGTCGAACGAACAGTCTTGACAGCTTCCGGACTATCCGTGACGGTGAGAACGAGGAAAGTCGCGGAGCGTGTAAGCGGCGCGTCGACACGTTGGGATTCGATGGGGACGCGGCCACTCATCCTTGCCCTTGCTAACTCAGGCTGACGAGGATGATGTATAGGTTGAGGTTTCGGACGGTGGTTTTGATGGACTAGCTGGCTTGAGAGAGGTCTGTGATGCTCGCGTCCAGCTGTTCCGCAAAGTAGGATTCTCAGTCTGGAATATGAAGGGCTTCCGAATTCTTTGTAGAAGCTGCTCTGAATTATACCAAGGCCCTTATGAGTAAACATACCCAAGCCAATTATTCTTGGTCTCCGATTGCCTTTTATGAGAAGCAGAGGAAGTGTTGAGAAGGGATGAGATCCTAAGCACCTTCACTGCGGGGTGCTTAGTAACAATAATATAGTCCCTCTCATTGGCTAGTGTGGATCCTTCTGCAACGAAAACGCAGCCCTCTCGGTCTCCCTTCTGGGCTCTATCATAGCATATCAGATATACTTCAGGACACTGAGAATAATAAGCGTAAGGGCAACTGACGCGCTGGCAAAACCAACGGCGCATAGTGAGCTAAATCCATCTTGTCACGTGTTAAATCGCGATCATTGTTTACCTTAAATCGCTATGGAATACTCTTGCTCATATTCATCTTAATTTGGTCTAAGCTCTTACGATCTGCCGAGAAGATGAGCAGAGTGCTTTTGGATGCCTCTAGCGTCAGGTTCACAAGATTTTCTAGAACTAGAAAGGAAAGTAAGTGAAAGGAGGTCGGAATGAGCCCCTTTTTAAGCGAGATGGCACTTAAATCAAATGAACGAAGTTGATGAACGATTTCCCTTGCGAATATACGTCGGAAAAACATTACTAAAAAAAATGAATGAAATTCTGTCGCTCTCAAGAGATGTCGATTCACTCAAGGGCAGCAGCACACTCAAGTGTTCAAGACGTGTGATTTGTCAGGTCGTTCTGCAATTGTGCTGGAGAAATCTCCCAATACCTATCGCATCAATTCCACTATAAACTGTTTCCTTGTGTGACGCAGTCAATTGTTTTGCCGCGATGCAATACAAGTCACCAACAGCTCTTCCCCACGGCAGGAAAGCGGGTCCAAATTTCTTAGGAGGCCGAAGATTTACGACATTCATTCGTAGGGAGTGGCTCTGATGAACGCACCTCCATGAACTCGAGTATATCCTGTTCCGCATCAGTCAGCAGGTGGAGGACACGGATGCGGACACTTGAGTTGCGCGGTTTTTGTACGTTGCGCAAGATAGCTTCAGCCATAACCATGACGCTTTTGACACTTTTTGAAATTGCTAACTACTCACTTACTTAGATCATGTTTGAAGGCGAGGAAATGCGGGAATCATGATAGAGTTTGAGGTAGCGATGGATGAGTCTGAATTTAACCATCTGCTCTAGGGACACTTAGTCCAATAACAGACTGCGACAATCACGATTAGGTATGAGCAAGTGATAAACAAAAAACAGTAGCTTCTTTAACACTCACCTTTGTCATAGCACTGTTTGCTTATATTACTTCAACAGCAGCAATTGGTGAGAAAATTGGTGCAACTTTGCTCATTGGGTTCGCATTATTGAAGAGTCGGGTTTTAGATGGCAGAGCTATCCTTCACATCGAAGGTAAGCAAGTTTGTGGTTTACGAAGCTTCCGATGAGACTTGAACCTATTTACTTGGACCTTTTGAGCTTCACATTGTGTCGCAGCACCAACGCACCTGACAAATTGGTTTGGGACTGGCTGTGAGAAAAGCAATAGAGAAAGTAGTGTGAAAATTACCTTGCTGCTCCTTTCTAGAGCAAAGACCGAGTCGCAGCATTGCCATCCACCCAAAAGAAATCTTGGCAGAAACCAGGAAAACCCAGAATCGAAGGAGCAGATTGCGACTTCAATTCGCAGATGAACAAGCCACATGCGTTATGCAAAGCAAACGGGTATCCTTTCTCTATTCTTTCATCTTAACTCCTGCTGTACACCATGATCTAAATTAGTCCACCCAAGCCAGAACTCCTGTATAAATCCGTTTTCCTCCCAAAGTTCCGGGCTATCAACACCTCCCTGCCGACTGGTTTGGCCACGGTCAAGTAGGCTGTCCCCAGTTTAATGCCGTTCCCATGCCCACAATTGTCAGGGCAATGAGCAGCATTGCCACGAGCCATTTGCAGATCTCCTCAGTTTCTTCTGCCGGTGTGCCATCCAACTCATAATGCTGCAGCAAGTTGCGCATTTCTATTTCATTCGGAGTGAATATATCGTTGTAGGAGGGAGGGGGAGATATTGTCTCTCCATCTGTATCGGTTATGGTGATAATGAAGGGTTCATCTCGGTAGGGGACTTGTATCGACGTTCGCGCGGTATCAGTTTGGCAGTTGGGTAATGCGTTTCGAGGATTCGATTGTTGTTGAGACCGTAGATAATCGTACATTGGTTCATAACCAGGCGGTGATCTCTGGGTTTGGAGATTCTCGAGCACTTCATCCTCTACTTCTTCATTCTCGGGATCATCGCGATAGGGTATTGATATAGATAGTGTTTGTGTTCGTCGTGGAGGAAGAGGAGGTAACGGTCGTGCAAGTGAGGCGTGGGGTACCGATGTTTCGCTGAGTTGGTTCGCCATGATTCAGTGTTGTTCCAGCCTCGTCAGCCTTGCAGACTCTCCAATTCGTAGAAGCACAGATGCCGAGTGCTGTGTAGTCTTCAATTTGGATTTTCAAATTTTGGCTGAGAGGTATAGTGACTTGTTTGAGAGAAGAGAAGGAATGTGGTCGTCGCTGCCTATTCGTACTGTTCGATGTTGTTGCTACGCCGTAATGCTTATTTGTGGCTCAGACGCTCCGGTGAAGGAGCCCGCCAAGAGGTGTCACAGCCCTGTATTTTGACCCCTGCCATGGGGCAGCCGAGAGTGAGCAGTTTCATCTTGAGCTGTCTTTGCTTCAGGAAGTTTAGGATGAACAACAAAATTTCAATCTTCCACATAAGTTGTCGTCCTCATATATCTTACAAGTTTCATCCCGTCCATTTAGTATTTTCTTCTAAGATTCCCTGGTTCGCAAGGTTATTTACTCGCTCCTCCTGTTTGATTGGTGGCTGACATCGCCAACCTCCCCAGCCCCCATCCTTGACATTTGACCTTCCAGAAGGATTGATTATCCGTTCCAGATCCACCACGAACGGTAACATCCGCTGTAACATTGTGTTCATCCGTTTCTAAAACATCAATCGCAAGCTCTAAACGCCAAACTTGTCAGGTCCCATCTGTCCCGACCCCTCACCCTCAGCCTCATCTCACTCCTCGTTCTCCGCCACTCGGTCTGGGAGCAAATTCTGACATCTTGAATTAAAGCATCAACCCCCACAGTTGCTCTACTTACCCCCCAAAAACGTCAGATGTCTATTCTGCCGTAGACAAACACTCGTCCACCGTCTGATTGTAGTTAAACCTTTACAATCGCAGATGGGACAGGTCCACGCCTCTATGCAGACCCCGCCTGGGCCATGTCGTCAATCCGAAAAGCTATCGATGCAATTGATGGAATTGGCATGACGTAGAAAATAGCGAATAGTGTTTCTCCCACCAGCATCCAGTTGCACCAGCGGCGCTCCCTTCTGCACAAAGCTGAAAAGTGGGACGAGAGCATTATCAGTCTTCTCTTCGCAGGGTTCAACCCCTGGAGTCAAAACCTCAGATCCTTTTGAGGCGAGGGACTTTGGGTTTAGAAGAACGTGAGTAAATCGGAAAAGAGACACGAATTTCATCGTTCGCGCCAGTGAGCCATTTGGGGAGATGGGAATTAATGCTGGATGGCCGTCGACACTTCTCTTCGAGGTCCCAGCTACTGATACTCAAGATGATGTGAAGAGAGTTCAGAAACCGGCAGTTTTCGGATACTGAACCACGACCACGAAGAAGTCCCACACGCCATCTTCCTCAAACCTTGCCCGCTCGTTAATTGCAGATCAGTTCTCGTCCTCCATGCCAGTTGCCCTCATTTAGTTGTG
The DNA here is from genome assembly GCA_963703755.1 of uncultured Pseudomonadota bacterium. Taxonomy (GTDB): domain Bacteria; phylum Pseudomonadota; class Alphaproteobacteria; order Rhizobiales; family Xanthobacteraceae; genus JAVDCA01. Next base: position 3,075 of record CAVPGG010000107.1, on the reverse strand, counting down.
ATGCTGGAATGTAATCCAAGCAATCGTGGTCCGCATATTCACTCACGTAGGTTTGGGAGTAGGATGTCTAGAGCTATTAGACATTACTCCCAGACTTCGAAGCATCGCCTATAGAGAACAAAATGCCGAGAGCTGGTGATTACATCCGTTTGCCAGGAAGATTCACCTCGTGTAATGATAGAGATCTCTCTCGATTTGTGTGAGAACGAAAACTTGGGCGGTGACAAAGGCAAGTCTGAATGAGAAGAAAGGCAAGTTTTGCATAACTGTTGCACAATTTTAAAGGGAGCCAAAAAAAAATTGCAACCCAAATCGAACAAACGAAGTTTTAATTGCCCCCACTGGAGCGAAGCAAGGAAGTGTCAGTGAGAAGGTATTCAGTGCAGCACTGAGTATAAGTAGTGAGTTACAGCCGATGAATAAATGCAAGTGGAAGGTGCAAGGCGAAGTGTTGTGGAGAGGCAGTGGGGTGTGCTATTTATAGAATGAATGTCATACTCGAGTTAAGAGTGGGGGCATGGCACGCGGCCTATTCAGAACAATATACTTTCAAGAATGTCAACCCCTCCACAGTGCAGTCATAAACACTTTCTATCTATACGGTCTCTGTCTACTACATATCATAACCCCAGTCTCGCCGTTGTGTTTCATTGAATGGTGGTGGTGATTTCTGGCTAAGCGGAATCGCCCTGGTGGTCCTGAAACCCGCTTAGAAAGTGCGCCTGAAGGCAACAAACGTGTACTCTAACAATGGCAGCTATCATCAAAATTCATCAAACCTAAAGAGTGCCTTTCGCCGAACTGCTCCAAATTGTCGAAGTTGCTTGCTCAGCCTCAATCCTACCCAATAATTGTGACTCAGAACCTGCCTCCAGTCTCACATCACCACCTCTCCCAACCTTTTCTGAGCGCCTTCCAATGCACAAAATCGTTCTTCCAAACGCGCTCATTGGGGTTCCACCACTCCACCACCTCCGCTCCCCACGGCCACGCACCGGCTCGCGGATCTGGGGTCTGGGCCTGACCCCTTTCGACTGCGGTCCGAATCGAGCAAAGGTGTTGAGAGTCTTCTCAATAGAGGTGAGGATGCATTGAGGCTGGGTTATTGAGGATAAGCTCTTCTTGAACAGAGAGATTGTGGTATCTCCGACGCGACATCGCCTTCTAAGCCCTTCTTCGGCAAGTGCCTCTGCCACAATGCATGTTTTTGGCGCAATCATACACGGCCAGGCGCTTCGAAAAAGCAAGAAATATCGAAATGGAAACTCTGCTGCAGCCCAAGTCAGGCTTTTCAAGACACCAGATACTGCTTTGGGCAGATTAGAGGCACGCACGTCTGGATCCGGTCATCTATGTGTGCCGAATGGCGGGATTAGTATCGCGCCAAGTGGTTGATTTTTTCATTTTTACAGTGCAATCGTTTTCTCATTTCTTATCGAGCGCAACTCCATAGCTAGAAAAGTTTTGCCTCCAAGGCTGTGAAGTAGCAAAGGCACTGCTGCTCCTCTCAGCCCTAGCCTCTTGGTGGGGTTGTGAGACATTGCCAAGCGAGCATCCCTCATCGGCTGACATTTTGGCGCACAAAGCATTGGAGAGCTCCGTTGAAGTTGCGCTGGTGGAGATTTCTTTGGTGTGATGGTGGGATGGGAGCAGCCTGGCATTCTGTAAACCTAGGTGCTTCAGCCGCAGGTCAGTAAAAAGGCCGCCGGCCCTCCATCCCGAGGAGAACGGTTCCGGACTTCGTCTGTCAACATGCGCTTCCGATTGTTTTTACCGCGAGCATGTATTTCTTGATTTCGGCCATACCATGGCGGCGGTTTTGCGTTGTCCTCTGTGTTGCCGTTGAGAGAATCAGTGCAAGTACTTCAGGCGAGTCTCTATGTCTGCACTCCAGAGGTTGCAAGCTAATACCTGTCTACCAACTAGCCTCGTCTGGTAGTACCATTTTCACGAACTCTTCGACGTCTTCGTCATTGATGACTACAAAGTCCAGTCTTTTGACGCTGACCAGTACTTCCGTTTTGGATACGCAGACCTCGACGACAAGCCCAGCACGATCCACGAGTTCAGTACCTAAACCTGCCTTGCTTGATGCAGACTCTTCCACGACCCCCTCTCTATCATCCTCAGTCTCACACTCCGGAATATCGACTGTGCATGATGCTGCCCTCTCGGATTCAAGTACAGGCGCGCTCAGATTCCGCGACCTCAGCTCACCATGCCCCGGCGTCGGCGCCAAGTACCTCATCTTCAAGAGCTACCAATTCAAGCATTTCAGAACCTAGCACAACTTTGCCCTTGGACATAAGCACTCCAAGTACAAGCACGGCATACTCAACGAAATCAGTTCACCAAGCTCCAGGGAACGGTGCAATCGCCTCTGTAAACTCCACAACGATGTATACAAATTCGAGCATCTCAGTTCAAGCTTCGACGGCAAGCTCAAGTACCACGTGGACAAACGCAAGTTGCACGATTACAGCTCCACCTTATAAAGTATGTTTTCCAAATCTTGGAACACTTAAGCGAAGGAAATGCTGACTTGCAGTGCTTTTAGCCGACGACTTGTGATCCATCCTATGATGCCTGGTTCGATATCTCACTCTTCAACATCACCCTTCAACACATCTTGTTTTGTTCCGCAAATGGACAAGATTCCGTGATTTCTATTTACAATGACATGCAAGCTAGTCTCGGCCTATTAAACGTCCAACTGAACCAAATAAGAGCCGTCGATACAGTATCTGCCATAGAAACCAATCCGGATCTCACATATTCGCGCTATAGCTCACTGTTCACCTCACGAGAAAATATTATTAGCACGCTGTGGGGAACGAATGGAGACGCTGTATACACTCTTGGGGATGCGGTGTCCGATTCATGTCAATTTACAGTCTGTTCGAGGCAGTTACAGTCGCAGAGGTCTCAGTGGTATGCCGGAAACACGGATATTTTCATCTATTCGGCCAAGAAGCCTTGCTGTGGCTATTGCACTGTTGGTGGAGCGGCTGTTCAAGTGGCTTACTGGCCTACGCCCGCGCCAACGCCTCCTGTTTCTGTACTCGTGGACAGCAA
>CAVPGG010000106.1:0-10329 GCA_963703755.1 uncultured Pseudomonadota bacterium | reverse complement strand
TGTTATGTGTCCTCGTTGGTCTACGTGTGTTGCTGTGCGGCTCGGCACGGTCCCTGGCGGCGGTGCGAACTCCGGGCGGCTTGAGCCCGCCATCCCCTGGCAACGGTCAGGGGTTCGAGCCCGCCGTCCCCTGGCGACGGTCCGAACTTCGGTGTAACGTACCGCAATGAGCGATCACGGCTCGCACAATCCCGGCGCGTTTGTCGCTGAGATCTTTTTTGTCGGCACCCCCGATCAACGTGAGGAATGGCGGCTGATCAATGGCGCGGGCGGCTCTTGAAAGCCGGCCGAAGCGGAATGCGAATACGCCTGTCGAGCGGGCACGGTCACGCAATACTCCTTTGGAAACGAAGAGGGCCTGACGAATCGATACGCTGTACAGGGAACGAACCGTACCGCGGATTTTGCGGCAGCAAACTACCCGATGGCTGGGGCTTGTTCGATCTTCACGGCAACGTGATGGAATGGTGCCAGGATGGCAAGGAACGTTACGGCCGCGAAGGAGACCCTGATCGACCCGATGGAGCGAGGAAACGAACTCTCCGTGTATAGCATGAGTGCGCGGCAGAGAGTTCAACTACGGGTACACTGGCCAACACATCCAGCAGACGCGATGGCCATCCCCATTTCTTGAGCGATTTCTACATCGGCTTCCGCGTGGCGAGGACGGTGACGCCGTAGGACGCCAAGCCGCGGCGTCAGCGGAGGGCACCATGAGTTGCACGCTATCGGCGTTTTGCGCCGCACGTCGGAGTCCCTTCGCTGGCGTCGGGGTTAGTATCGGCGTCTTCCGCACCGCACCTCCGACCTTCCTCGGTGCAGCCGCTTGATTCGAGAATTCTTGGCGTAGCTTCGCCACCAACGGGCGTTAGTTACCTGAGCCGGTCGAGGATTGACCTGGCCGCAACGACCATCATTTGCAGGTCGCACCGGCCCTGAAACGGCGTCGTTCTCACAGAAACAACCAGGGACGTACGCCGATGATTCGCACTTCACGACTGGCCGCCCGCCGCCTGGCCGCCCACCGCACGGCCGTCCGGCCGATGCTGGAGTCGCTGGAAGACCGCCAATTGCTGGCGACGTTCACCGTCACCAACAACACTGTCGACAGCGCCACCACCGTGAACACCCTGCGCTGGGCGATCGCGCAGGCCAATCTGGCGACCACGCCGAGCAACATCGAGCTGGAGCTCGGAACGGTCCCGGCGACAGTCACGCTCACCGGCGGGCCGCTTGACCTGAGCAACACGAAAGCTGACCATGATCTACAACGGCACGGGGGAAGGACCGGTCGCGATCGGCGGGGGCCATAGTGGTGTGTTCCTGGTGGAAAGTGGCGTCACCGCGACCCTTTCGGGTCTGACGATCACGGGCGGGAAAAGCACCACCGGCGGCGGTGGAGTGTACAACTATGGAAACGCGACGCTCACCGATTGCACGATCAGCGGAAACTCCGCGGACTCCGGCGGCGGCTCATGAACACATACTCGGCGACGCTCGCGCTTACCACCGGCTGCACGATCAGCGGAAACTCCGCGGACTTACGGCGGCGGGTGTTATGCTTTGGGCCACGGGAAGAGCTGCCACCCCTTGACTGCACGATCAGCGGAAACTCGGCAACAGGTAGCCCCGGCGGCGCTGGCGGGGGGGTGTACAGCACCCTTGGCACGCTGACACTCACCGACTGCACGATCAGCGGAAACAAAGCGCGAAGACTCGCCGGCGGCGGCCTGGATAACCTTGCCGCACGGCGACGCTCACCGGCACGATCGTCGCGGGCAACACCGCGAATGCCTCCGCCAGCGACATTGGCGGCACGGTCGACGTCCATGCCGCAGATCGATCGCCAGAGTGCATTCACCGGCACCAAGGAAGTCGCCGAGCCGTTGCGGTTCGACGTGGCGGCGCTTGAGGCCTATCTCGCGGCACGTGCGCCGAGCTTCGCCGGCCCGCTGACGGTGCGTCAGTTCAAGGGCGGACAGTCGAACCCGACCTACCTCTTGGAGACGCCGGCACGCAGCTACGTGCTGCGGCGCAAGCCGCCCGGCAAGCTGCTGCCGTCGGCGCATGCGGTCGACCGCGAGTTCCGCGTGATCAGCGCGCTGCACGCGCAAGGCTTTCCGGTCGCGGCGCCGCTGATCTATTGCGACGATCCCGCGGTCATCGGCACCGCCTTCTATGTGATGGACTTCGTCGCCGGCCGTGTCTTCTGGGAGCCGCATATGCCGGGATCGCACCCGGCCGAGCGCCGCTCGGTCTATTCCGCGATGAACGTCACGATCGCGCGGCTGCATCGCTACGATCCGGGCGCCCTCGGGCTCAGGGATTTCGGGCGCGGCGAGAACTACGTCGCGCGACAGGTCGACCGGTGGTCGAAGCAGTATCGCGCCTCGGAGACCGAGAAGATCGACGAGATGGAGCGGCTAATCGCATGGCTGCCGGCGCATCTGCCGCCCGCCATGCCGTCCCGGCTGGTGCACGGCGACTTCCGCCTCGACAACGTGATCATCGCGCCGGACGAGCCGCGCGTGCTCGCGGTGCTCGACTGGGAGCTTTCCACGCTCGGCGATCCGCTCGCCGATTTCAGCTACCACCTGATGAAGTGGCACATGCCGCCGAGCGAGAGCGGCGCCGGCACCGGCTCGCTCATCGGCCACGATCTCGAGGCCCTCGGCATCCCGTCGCTCGACGCCTATGTGGACGAGTATCGCGCGCGCACGACCCTCGACCCGCGGCCGCACCTTCCGGTCTACCTCGCCTACAACTTCTTCCGTCTCGCTTCGATCATCCAGGGCATCGTCGGCCGTGTGCGCGACGGCACCGCGACGAGCGAGCACGCGCCCGCCAAGGCCGCACTGGTGGCGCCACTCGCCGCGACCGCGTGGCGGTTCGCACGCGAGGCCGGCGGCTAGTGTATTACGAACTTCGGAAGCGGGGCACCAGATGAAGACCTTCGCGCTCGCGCTCGGCGGCGGCGGGGCGCGCGGCCTCGGCCACGTCGCGGTGTTCGAGGCGCTCGACGAGATGGGCGTGCGGCCGACCGCGATCGCGGGCGCTTCGATCGGGTCGCTCATGGGCGCCGCCTATGCGGCGGGACTGCGCGGCCGGGACATCCGTCACCACGTGATCACGCTCGCGCATGACCGCGGCGCGATCTTCCGCCGGCTGATGACGGCGCGCGCCGGCACCATTGCGGAGCTGGTGTCGGCCGGCTTCGTCGCCGCAAACCTCGTCGACGCGGAGAAATTCTGCGCCGAGTTTTTGCCCGAGGGCGTTCCGGAGACCTTCGAGGAGCTGCAGACCCCGCTGATCGTCGCGACCTCCGACCTCTACCGCCGCTGCGAGGTGCCGATCTCCTCCGGCCCGCTCAAGCCGGCGCTCGCCGCCTCGATCGCCCTGCCCGGCCTGATGCGGCCCGTCGTCATCGGCGAGCGCGTGCTGATCGACGGCGGCGCCACCAACCCACTGCCGTTCGACCGCCTGCGCGGGCTCGCCGACGTGGTGGTCGCGGTCGACATCTCGGGCGAGCCGGCCGAGGACCGGCGCGACGTGCCGAATCCGTGGGAGGCACTCGTCATCACGGTGCTGGTGATGGCCAACGCCATCATCGTCGAGAAGCTGCGCCACAGCGCGCCCGACCTGATGCTGCGGCCGAACGTCAGGATCTTCCGCACGCTGGATTTCATACAGGCGAGCGCCATCCTGCGCGCGGCGGAGCCGATCAAGGCGGAGGTGAAGGAGAAGCTGGGGAGGTTGATTGCGTAGGATGGGTTGAGCGCAGCGAAACCCATCGCCCGAAGTCGCCACTCGCAATTCAGCTGATGGGTTTCGCTGCGCTCAACCCATACTACGATCTACCCCGCCTTGAACGCCGGCATCACGTCCTTGGCGAACCAGCGCAGCTGCTCCATGAACTCCTTCGGGCTCAGCCCTTCGGCCCAGTGGATCATGAAGTTCTCGAGACCCGGATACTTCGCCGCCACCGACTTGATGCCGTCGATCACGTCGGCGGGCCGGCCGCAGAACCAGGCCTTCTGCGCGACGCCATCCTTGAGCGAGGGCGTCCGCGCCGGCGCGCCGGGCGAGCCCCAGGTGCGCCCCTGCTCGTCCGCATAGCGCACGAACCCGAACGGCGCGAACCACTTGAAGCGCTCGTCATGGGCGGGCTCGAGCTTGCGCATGGCCTCCTCCTGGCTGTCGGCGAGATAGACGCCCGCGCCCCAGATCATGTCCTCGCCGAGCTGCTTGTTGCGGCCGTACTTGGCGCAGGCCGCATGATAGGCCCGCAGCACGTCGTCGAGGATCTTCTCGCCGTTGAGCGTCACCATGGCCTTGAGGCCGTACTTAGCCATCAACTCGATGGTCTTGCCGCTCGCGATCGGCATCCGGATCTCGACCGGCAGGTGTTTTGGCCGCGGCACCAGCGTGATGTCCTCGAGTTGGTAGCCGCGATACTCGACCGGCGGCGGCGCCTCGTAGAACCGGCCCTTGTGGTGGAACGCCTGCTCGTTGAAGCATGTGAGCAGAAGCTGGAGCTGCTCCTCGAACAGGTCGCGGTTCTTCTGCGCGTCGAGCAGCGGCATGCCGAAGGATTCGACCTCGCGCGTGTGGTAGCCGCGGCCGACGCCCATGATGACGCGGCCGTCGGTGACGATGTCGGCCATCGCATAGTCCTCGGCCATGCGGATCGGGTGCCACATGGGCAGCACGTTGAAGGCGCAGCCGAACTTGAGCCGCTTGGTCTGCGTCGCCAGCCACAGGCCGAGCTGGATCAGGTTGGGGAAGACCTCGTAGCCTTCGCGCTGGAAATGATGCTCGGCGGTCCACAGCGCCTCGAAGCCTAGCTCGTCCATCAGCCGCGCCACGTCGCGCGCGCTGAAGAAGGCCTCGCGCAGGCGCTCGTCGGAATAGCGCCGGTCGTTCGCCGGCGTGCCGTCGCGGCCGATATTGTCGAGCTCGATCTGGCCGACATAGAGGACGTGGAATTTCTTGATCATGGGAGTTTCCGCCCGTGTGTTCTGTGCATCCCGCAAGGGCGCGCCTGCGCAGACTACGCGACCATGCGGCGCCTCGAAAAGAGGCGCGATCGCGGGGCAGGCACGACCCTTCAGGGGATGAAAATCGCAGACGTGCGCACGGCCGGCGGGCCGCGGTCAAACGCGCGCGATGACGGCGACCGGGCCTCCGCCCGGCGGTCCCTGATGCTCCGCCCCGCCCGAGACATAGACGGCGCCGGTTCCCGCCAGCCCGCCGATCAGCCCGCCGACGGCAGCGCGTGCGTGTCGGGTCGATCCCACGTCGAAATCGTCCAGCATGGTGTGGCGGAATCCGCGCACGCTTCCGTTCGGCGACGCCTCGGCCTTGGCAAAGACGTTGACCAGCCGATCGCCGGCGGCCGGCACGGCGCCGTCCGCCGCGCGCAGGCCGACGCTCGCAAACGCGTCGATCACCGCCGCGGAGTCGATCAAGTCGCGCATGACGGCGTGGCCGATGACGAACGGGCTCGCTGATTGCAGCGAGTTGCCCATGACGATCACCACGTTGTGCATCAGCTCGATCCCGGCCAACGTCGACGCCACCGACGAGAACAGATCCCAGTTCTTGAGGACCTGCCCTTCGTGCACGTCGCCGTCGATCTCGCCCAGCGCCTTGGCGACGCCGAGCGCCGAGGCGCCGCGCGAATAGCCCATCGATCCGTAGGCGCTGGTCGTGATGGTCTTGTTGCCCCGCCCGTGCGCGGCCTCGATCCGCTCGCTGGTGAGAAGCGGACACTTGATCTGCACGAAGTGGACATCGCGCCGGTCGTCGATGCCGGCGTCCGCCATCGCGGCAAAGACAGCAGCCGCCGTCTCCTCGATCTGCGCTCGGCGGCCGAGCTCTTCCGGCAGGAAATCGCGGGTCTGCGCGATACCGACGCTCAGGCGCTTGTCGCCGACGCCGCGATCGCGGCCGTTGCCCGGCGTGCGCGCAAACACCGTGATGTGCGGGCTCAGCACTCCCTCGGTCCCGCCCGACATGACGAACGCGATCTTCTCCTCGACCCGGCGCGGCGGCAGCCCAAGATGCGGCGAAAGAGCGTCGCACAACGCGGCGACCGCGTATTCGCGCGTGAAGTCGTTCACCCCGCCGTTTCCCTCGGTCTTGCCGAGCACGGCCATGATCGTCGCGGGATCGAGCCGGCCCGCGTCGATCAACTCCAGCAGACCGGAAACATCGCCGGGACCCTTGGTCGCTATGCGGACAACGTCGATCGACACACCGCCCATGCTCACTCCGCCTCGCTGCCGGCCCAGAAGACGATTCGCCGCTCGGCGGCGCTGATGATGTAGAACATGGCGATGCCGGCGACGGCGGCGGCCGCAATCGCGGAGAAGAGCGTGGCCGTCTCGAGATGCGCGGACGAGATGATGATGAGATATCCGAGCCCCTGGGTCGCGCCGACGAACTCGCCGACGATCGCGCCGACGACCGCGAGCGAGGACGATATCTTCAGCGCCGAGAACAGGTAGGGCAGGCAGAAGGGAATGCGCAGCTTGCGGAATTCCTCGGCGCGCGTGGCGCCCAGCGTCTGGAACAACTGGCAGTACTCGAGATCCGCGGCCTTGAGCCCTTTGACGGCATTGACCAGAACCGGGAAGAAGCAGATCAGCATCGCCGCCACGATCTTCGACCACCAGCCGGTCCCGAGCCAGATCACCAGCAGCGGCGCGATCGCGACGATCGGTGTCGTCTTCACCGCAATGGCGATCGGGAACAGCCCTTGTTCGAGCGTGTGAAAGCGCACGAACAGCACCGCGATGGCGAACGCGAGCGCGCTCGCGATGAGGAAACCGGCTGCCGCTTCCGCAAATGTCACGGCGAACTGCAGCGCGAGCGAGCCATCGATCGTCGCCGCGATGGCGACGGGCGACGGCAGCAGGTATTCGGGAACGTGAAGCCCGGTCACGATCGCCTGCCAGGCGACGAGAGCGAGCAGCCCGAAGGCGAGCGGCGCGCCGGCGCGGGACATCATCGGCCGCCCCTCACCATGCGACGGATGCGCCGAATGATGGCGGCCGTAGCGGCATCCTCCGGCGCGCGCGGCCGCGCGCACGCGACCGCCACGTCATCGATCAGGCGGGCGGGCCGGCTGGTGAGCACGATCACCCGATCCGACATGGTAACCGCCTCCGGAATCGAGTGCGTGACCATGAGCACGGTCTTCAGCCGGGTCTCTCGGCTTTGCCAGATGCGCAGCAATTCCTCGTTGAGGACCTCGCGCGTGAGCTCGTCGAGCGCGCCGAACGGCTCGTCGAGCAGGAGGACGTCGGGGTCGCGCATCAGCGCGCGCGCGAGCGCCGCCCGCTGCTGCATCCCGCCGGAGAGCTGGTGCGGATAGGCGCCGGCGAAATCAGCGAGCCGGACCAGCTCGAGGAGCTGCAGCGCCTTGCGGCGATCCGTCGAGTCGGTGGTCGAGCCCCCGAGCTGGAGCTCGGCCGGCAGCAGCACATTGTCGAGCGTCGTGCGCCACGGCAGCAGCAGCGGCTTCTGGAACATGAAGCCTGTGCGCAGGCTGGGATCCCGCAGCGCGAGCGCGCCGGCCGACGGCGCGACCAGGCCCGCGATCGCCTTGAGCAGCGTCGACTTGCCGCAACCGCTTGGACCCAGCAGGGAGACGAATTCGCCGCTCCCCACCGTCGCGCTCAAGCCATCGATCGCGACCACGTCGCCGAAGCGAACCGTGAGATCCTTGATCGCGATCACCGGGTCGGGCGGCGGCGCGCAAGGCGAGGCGTTCCGCTCCGCCAACATCATCGCCTTCATTTGAGGAACTGGGTGGTGAACGCCTTGGCGATCTCGACCCGCGATTTCTGGAATCCGGCCGCGACCAGGAGTTCCTGCGCGGCACTCCAGCGCGCCGCGTCCATCGCGCCGACCGGGTCCGAGTCCGGCCGGAGCAGAGGCAGGCTCGCTTTCATCATCGCCAGCTCGTGATCATAGGTCAGCTTGGCGCCGTATTTGATCGTGATCTTCGCCGCCTCCTCGGGAGCCGCCATCGCGGCCGCCCAGCCATCGAGCGTGGCGGCCACGAATTTCCGCACAACGTCGGGCTTCTCCTGCAGCATCCTTTCGGTGGTGAAGAGCGTGTCGGCGTAGAGATCAATGCCAAAGTCCGACGGGGACACCACGTTCACGGCGAAGCCTTTCTCCCGCGCCGCCAGCACCTCGTTGATGAGATAGCCCGGCCACACATCGACGGCGCCGGACAGCAGCGGCGCGAGGTCGAACTTGACCGGGATCTCGTTGAGCTTGGACTTGTCGACCTTGGCCTTGGCGAGCACGGCGCGGTAAATGAGCTCCTCGTTCCCGCCGATCTTCACGCCGACGTTTTTGCCGACGTAGTCGGCGGGCGCTTTGATGCCCGATTTCGCGAGCGAGAACAGGACGAATGGATTGCGCCGGTAGATGACCGCGAGCGCGACGACCGGCACCCCCTTGCTGCGCGCGATCAGGATCTGGTCGGCGCCGGTGACGCCGAACTGCTCGTTGCCGCCCGCCACCATCTGGATGGCGGGAAAATCCGGCCCTCCGGGCTGGATGTCGACATCGAGGCCCGCGGATTTGTAGAAACCCTTGTCGTTGGCGACGTAGAATCCGGCGAACTGCGCCTGGTTGAACCATTTCAGCCGGATCGTGACTGAATCGGCGGCTTGCGCCGACCCGGAAAGGCCGCTTACGAGCGCGGCGAGGAACGACGTCACAAGCAGACGGAACATGAAATCGAAGCCCTCCGCGATCCGGCGCCGCGATTGTGCCGGGAAGCGGGTGAGCGCCACCAGAAGCAAATTCCGGCCGGAGCGTGCGCAAAAAGAGAGCACCTCGTCGGATCGTTTGCTCGCAAAAGGGGCGTTCGGGCGCGACCGACCGCTTGCCACAGGCCGGCGCACCGGCACGGACTTTGCTGATCGGATGCCGGAGGAGAGCCGCGATGTCGGGATCGAGGCAAGCTCGGACCAGTATGCAACTCGGGCCGCGGTCCGCGACCGCCCGCGCACAGGAGGACGCCAAGGCTCAGCGGCAGTCGCGCAAACGGCTGCGGCCGCCGCGCGTTCTCAGTTACGTGGACGCGGTCGCCCGTCACGGATCGATCCGCAAGGCCGCCGAGGCGCTCAATGTCGCCTCGTCAGCGCTCAACCGTCAGGTGCTCGACCTGGAGGCGGATCTCGGCGTGGCGCTGTTCGAGCGCCTGCCGCGCGGCGTGAGATTGACGGCCGCGGGCGAGGTGTTTCTCGCCTATGCGCGACATGCCATGTCCGAGCTGAAGGCGGTCGAATCGCAGATCGAGCAGCTGCGCGGGCTGATCCGTGGACAGGTCAGCGTGGCGGCCGTTAAATCAGTCGCAGGCGAGCTTCTACCCTCGGCGATCTGCCAGTTCCAGGCAACGCATCCCAATGTCCGGTTCAACGTGCGCGTCGGAGCGCCCGCAGAGCTCGTCGCCGCGCTGGTCGCGGATCAGGCCAACGTCATTCTCACCCATGATGCGCTGCCCAAGAAGGAGGTGGACATCCTCGCCCAAGCGCGGCAGGCGCTATGCGCCCTGGTGGTTCCCGATCACCCGCTCGCGAGCCGCGAAGAGCTGCGGCTGCGCGATTGCCTCGCCTACCCGCTCGCGCTGGCAGATCAGTCGCTCGCCGGACGAGCGCTGATCGAACGGGCGCTGGCCCAGGCCTCGTTCGACCTCGATCCGCGCTTGGTGTCCAACTCGGTTGAAACCATGAAGGCGTTTGCCCGCATGAATCGGGGCGTCTGCTTTCAATTCCGCAAGCCTGGAAAGTCGCTCATTGCACCCGGGGACATGATCGCCATTCCGGTGATGGAGCTGCCGTTTCTCCAGGCGAAGCTCGTTCTGGCGACGCGCCGCGGCCGCGTCCTGTCGATCGCGGCTGCCGCATTCGTCGACCTCCTGATGAACGTGCTCGCATCGAATCGGTCGCCTTCCCGCATCAACGCCGCTCGGAGAAAAAATCCCGCAACAGGCTCGCGGCCTCCTGCTCGCCGATGCCGCCGTAGACCTCGGGCCGGTGATGGCAGGTCGCGGCCGCGAAGAACTTCACGCCATGCTCGACCGCGCCGCCCTTGGGATCGCCGGCGCCGAAATAGAGCCGGCGGACGCGCGCAAACGAGATGGCGCCCGCGCACATGGCGCAGGGCTCGAGCGTGACGTAGAGGTCGCAATCGACGAGGCGTTCGGCGCCGAGCGCGGCCGCCGCCGCACGGATCGCCAGCATCTCGGCGTGGGCGGTCGGATCGCGGTCGCGCAGGGTGCGGTTGCCGGCGCGGGCGATCACC
>CAVPGG010000105.1:0-4255 GCA_963703755.1 uncultured Pseudomonadota bacterium | reverse complement strand
ACACCTCGCCGCCGCGCACGATCGCACAGCCGACCGGCACCTCGTGAGCCGCGCCGGCCGCGCGGGCTTCCGCAAAGGCAATGTCCATGAAAGAAGGCTGGGGCGAGCGCCGTTCCGCTCTGCGAACTCTGCTATCAGGCGTGACTTATCGATGAAATCCGCCATGGCCCGCAAGAGCGAACAAGACGATACGACATCCGCGCGCGGCGAGCGCATCGCCAAGGCGATCGCGCGCGCGGGGCTCGCGTCGCGCCGCGAGGCGGAGGCCTGGATCGCCGCCGGCCGCGTCGCGGTCAACGGCAAGGTGCTCGACTCGGCGGCGCTCAACGTCACGGCGGACGACCGCGTCACGGTCGACGGCGCGCCGCTGCCGGCGCGCGAGCGCACGCGGCTCTTCCTCTACCACAAGCCGCGCGGCCTCGTGACCACCAACGCCGATCCGGAAGGCCGCGCGACCATCTTCGACGCCCTGCCGAAAAGCCTGCCGCGCCTGCTCACGGTCGGCCGCCTCGACATCGGCACCGAGGGCCTGCTGCTGCTCACCAATGACGGCGGGCTCGCCCGCGTGCTCGAGCTGCCCGAGACCGGATGGCTGCGCCGCTACCGCGTGCGCGCGCTCGGAAAGGTCGCGCAGCACGACCTCGACAAGCTGCGCGAGGGCATCACGGTCGACGGCATCCATTACGGGCCGATCGAGGCGACGCTCGACCGCGATCAGGGATCGAACATCTGGCTCACCTTCGCGATCCGCGAGGGGAAGAACCGCGAGGTGCGCAACGTGCTCGGCCACCTCGGCCTGCAGGTGAACCGGCTGATCCGCGTCTCGTTCGGCCCGTTCGCGCTGCGCGATCTCGCCGAAGGCGCGGTCGAGGAGGTGCGCACGCGCGTCCTGCGCGAGCAGCTCGGCGAACGGGTGATCGCGCAGGCGAAGTGCGATTTCACGGCCCCGATCGTCGAGCGGCCGCACGATCGCGAGGCCCGCGAGCCGCCGCCCGACGCGCGCGAGCGCACGCGCGACAAGGACCGGCGCGGCCGCGACGAGAAGCCCGGCAAGCCGGACGATCGACGTGGCCGTGACGAGCAGGCACGCGGCAAGCGCGACGATCGGCACGCAGCGCCTGGGCGGCGCGACCGCGATGATCGCCGCGATCATCACGACCGCGAGCGCGACGAGAAGCCCGGGCGGCCGCGCCGCGGCCACGCATGGCGGCAGGAGGACGCGCCGCTGCGGCAGCACTATCGCGGCGGACGCGACGGCGCCGGCAGCAAACGCGAGGAGGCGAGCGGGCCGAAGCGGGCCGGCTTGCTCACCGACCGCAAGGGCCGGCGCGTCGTGGTCGAGCGCTTCGGCGAGAAGAAGCAAGAGGAGCGTCCCGCGCGCGACAAGCGCGGGCGGCGAGATCAGCGTCCGCCCAAGCGGCAGGGCCGCAATCGCCGCCGGCCCGACCGCGCGAGCGGTCCGCGGCCGTCGCATCCGCGCGAGCGCTGATGCGCATCGTCGGCGGGCGCCTGCGCGGGCGCAATCTCGCGGCGCCGAAGAGCCAGGCGATCCGTCCGACCAGCGACCGGCTGCGCGAGTCCGTGTTCAACATCCTGGCGCATGCCTATGACGACCCGGTCACGGGCGCACGCGTGCTCGATCTTTTCGCCGGCACCGGCGCGCTCGCCATCGAGGCGATCTCGCGCGGCGCCGCCTTCGCGCTGCTCATCGACGACGGCGCCGAGGCGCGCGCGCTGATCCGGCAGAACGTCGATGCGCTGGGACTCGGCGCGGTCACGCGCGTGTTTCGCCGCGATGCGACCAAGCTCGGCGCAGCCCATCCGGTCGAGCCGTTCGGGCTCGTGTTTCTCGATCCGCCCTACCGACACGGTCTTGCCGCGCCAGCGCTCGCGTCGCTGCGTGAGGGCGGTTGGCTCCTGCCAGGGGCGCTGGTGGTGGTGGAAGAGGCGGCCGATGCGGATGTCACGCCGCCCGTTGGTTTCTCCGAGGTCGAGCGGCGGACCTATGACGATACGGTCGTCGTCTTCCTGCGAACCGCGTGAAGCGCCGTCGGCGCTATCGGTCGGCCGCCACGCGGGTTAGGCTGAACGACTTGATGTCGCCGGGGGACAGTCATGCACGCAGCCGTGATGCAGGGGGGCGAGCGGCCGGTCTACGCGACCTTCAGCGAGCCGAAAGCGACGGACGGATCGCTCGTCGTCGCGGTGCGGGCCGCCGCGCTGACAGGCTTCGACCGGGCGGTGGCGCGACGCATTCATTATTTCAAGATGCCGGAGGGTCCGTTCGTCCTCGGAAAGGAAGGCGTGGCGGAGACCAGCGACAGGCGGCGCATCTACTTCAACGTCGAGGCTCCCGTTCCGCCGTTCGGCTCCATGGCCGAACGCACGCTGATCGATCCGCACAGCGGACCATGCAGCGCCCTGGCGCCGGACGGGCGCGAAACGATATGGTGGCGCCAGCAACGACTTCGGGAGCGCAAAAGATGACCCGCGGCAACGGCGGCGCATCCAAGGTGGACTTCGACAAGTTCCGGCTGCGCCGGTTCGTCGAGCGGCTGATCGACCTCGGCGAGGTCGAGATTCACGACGAGCCGGTGGCACTCACCGGGCTCAGCACGATCATCGAGGCGACCGACAAGGCCGTGCTCTTTCGCAAGGCCGGCCCCGAGCGGATCGAGATGGTGGCGGGAACCGCGGGCAGCAGCCGGCGCCTCGCCGCGGCGTTCGGCGTCGGCGAGGACAAGCTGCACGACGAATACGTCAAACGGCTCGACAAGCTGCAGCCGCTGATCGAGGTGTCGTCGGACGAGGCGCCCGTGCACGCGATCGAGATCATCGGCCAGGACGTCGACCTCACCCGCCTGCCCTTCCATCCGCAGCACGCGCTCGACGGCAGCTGTTACATGAGCTCGGCGATCGACTACGCGATCGATCCGGCCACCGGGCGCCGCAACGTCGGCTGCCGCCGGCTGAGCCTGCGCAACCGCTACGAGGCCGGCACCAACGTGACGGCGCCGTCGGACCTCAAGCGCATCTACACGGCCAGCGTCGCGCGCGGCGAGCGCCTGCCGGTCACCTTCACGGTCGGCTCGCACCCGCTCGATTTCATCGCCGCGACGACGCGCCAGCCGGTCGACGAGCTGGCGCTGGTCGCGAATTTCCGCGGCGAGCCGGCGCCGGTGGTGAAGAGCCTGACCAACGACATTCTGGTCCCGGCCGACGCCGAGATCACGCTCGAGGGCTATCTCGACGAGCGCGGCTACGTCGAGCCGGAAGGTCCCTACGGCGAGTACATGGGCTACTACGGTGCGATCCACATGGACCCGGTGTTTCACTGCACCGCCATCACGATGCGGCGCGATGCCTTGCACCACACGCTGCTGCATGGCTCGGCCTTCATGCTCGACCGCGCGGACGCCTCCTGCCTGATCGGTCTCGGCGCCGAGGCGCAGGCGCTGCAGATCCTGCGCGCGACCGTCGCGGGGCCGGTCGCCGTCCATCTGCGCACCATCGCGGGCGCCGGCACGCTGCGGGTCGCGATCCGCAAGCACGCCGACGACGAGCCGCGCGCCGCCATCGAGGCTTTGCTGCGCGGATGGTGCGGCTCAAATCGGTCTACGTCTTCGACGACGACATCGACATCAGGAACGATGCCCATGTCGAATGGTCGCCTTGGCACGCGCTTCCAGGCCGACCAGGACCTGGTCGTGCTGCAGGGCCTGCAGGGCCAGACCATGGACCCCTCGCTCAACGGCCGGCGGACGGGCGCCAAGACCGGCTTCGACTGCACGCGGCCGCTCGGCCGCGCGAGCGACATCACCTACATGCGCTGCGCGGCGCGCACCTTCGGCGGGCCGGCGCGCTTCCAGACGGTCGAGCAGGCGCTGGGGTCAGGGCCGATGTTCTTTGCCGACGTGGTCGAGTCGCTCGGCAGCGACGACGGCCGCGAGGTCGCCTGCGCGCTCGATGCGCTGCGCCAGGCCGGCCGCCTCGGGCGCGACGGCGACGGGCGCTATCACCTCGTCGCCGGTAAGTCGGGCGTCACCGCGATCGTCGGCGAATTGCATCACGACCCCAATGAAGGCGCATGAGCGGCGCGGCCCATCGCGGGTCTCACTCCGCCTTGATGTTCGCTGCCCGGATGATGCGACCGAACTCGTCGTAATCCTTGCGGACCTGTTCGGCGAACGGCCGGCCGCATTGCCCGACCGGGCGCAAACCCTGCGTGGCGAGCCTGGCCTTCACGTCGGGCGCG
>CAVPGG010000104.1:0-10875 GCA_963703755.1 uncultured Pseudomonadota bacterium | reverse complement strand
GGCAGGCGATCGACCGGCTCGACGCGCTGGCGGCGCGCTACGCCAGGCCGGTGCTGGTCGGCGAGATCGGGCTGCGCTCGGCGCGCGACGCGGCCGCAAAGCCGTGGGAGAGCGCCGAGGAACGCGCCGCGCCCCCCGATCAGCTGCTGCAGGCCGCGGTGCTGGCCGACTGGCTCGCGGCGCTCGACCGCCCCGCGATCCACGGCGTGCTGGTGTGGCGCTGGTTGACGGATCCCGACGCCGGCGGCCCGAGCGACACCGATTTCACGGTGCAGCACAAGGCGGCCGAGGGTGTGCTGATGTGCGTCTGGGTGGCGAATTGCGCGCGGCGAACAGGCGAATGACGCCCGCCAACGCGCCGGGTCAGAACCTGTACCACGCGCCGAAGATCAATCCATTCTCGCGCAGCGCGTTGCTGCCCGCATAGGTCGTGAACGCGCCGGCCTGAAGCGACCAAGCGCGGGTCAGCTCGTACACTCCGCTGAGCTGGAACTTGTAGTAGTCGTAGCTGCCGAACGGCGGTTCGCCCGCGCCTTCGGAGACGACGTTGAACGACTGCGCCAGCACGAGCCAGCGCGGCGCCGGGCGGAAACCGAAGGTCGCGTCGAAGCGCAGCTCGTCGGGCGGCGTACCGGCGCGGAAGCGCTGCCCCAATTGCAGATCGATGAAAGCCGGCCACGGACCGACCGCAAAGGCGTAGCCGAACAGCGCCCGCACATCGGTCTCGACGCCGGTGTAGCCGATCGCGGCCGGATTCGAGATATCGTTGGTGCCGGGCACCCGCACGGTCGCCTGCCCGGACAGCACCCAGGCGTCGCCCTGGAGAAACGCATAGCGGCCGCCGAACTCGGTATAGCCGAGGCCGCTGCGCTGCGCATTGGTCGGCGCCGCGATCTCGACATGCTGCAGGCCCGGGATGAGGATGCCGGTGAAGCGGTCGGTCAAGCCGTATTCGATCAGCGTCTGCAGCTCGGTCTTGTCGTAGCGCGGGGTCGGTCCGACGCCGAAGACGTGATCGGACGTGCTGGTCGTCACGGTCACCATCGCCTGGCCGGCGCCCTGCGGCAGCGTCCAGGCTCCCGCGAACGCCGCCGACGGCACACCCAGCACGCCAACCCACGCCATCACGCAACGCTTCAACACGCTTCACTCCTTTAACACGCTACATCGACAGCGCGAGCACCCGATTTCCACCCGCCGCGATCGCGTCCTTCACCTTGGCGATGGCCTGGGTGAGCAGGAAGATGCGATCGGTGCCGGCCTTGGCCTGGCCGGTGACCGCCGCAACGCTTGCGGTCACGTGATCGGAACCGATCGACTCGGGATTGCGCAGGCGCAGCCGCGCGATCGTCGAGCACAGCGCCTCGCCGAGCTGGCGCGCCGCATTCGCCGCAAGCTCTGGCGCGACCAGGATGATCAGCCCGTTGCGATAGGCCGCCGGGATGATGCCGATGGTCGCCGCGAGCCCGCGCACCGCGCGCGCGACCTGGGCCAGCACGCTCTGCGAGGCATCCTCGCCGTTGGCGGCGCGAAAGGCCTCGAAGCGGTCGAGCTCCAGCGCGATCACCGAGACGGTCTCGCTGCCGGGATATTTCGCGCCCGCCGCGATATAGGCCTCGGCGACCTCGCCGACGAACAGGCCGGTCGCATCATCGATCCACAGGTTGGCGCGCCGGTCGCCCCAGCTCGACAGGAACGTGAGCAGCTCGCGCTCGCGCGCCTGGCGGCGGTCGAGCTCGGCCTTGAGCTTGAGCGCCGAGCGCACGCGCGCCGCAAGCTCGATGCGGTTGATCGGCTTGGTGACGTAGTCGTTGGCGCCGGCGACGAAGGCATTGGCGAGCGAGCCCATGTCGTCGAGCGACGTCACCATGACGATCGGGATGTCGGCGTAGCGACGGTCGCGGCGGACGCGGGCGCAGGCCTCGATGCCGTCCATCTCGGGCATGATGATGTCGAGCAGGATGATGTCGAACTCCGGTGGCTCTTCGACGGTGCGGCCGATATCGAGGATCTTCAACGCTTCCCACGCCGACTCCACCATGACGATCTCGCTGTAGCCCGCCGAGAGCAAAGCCGCTTCGGTCAGATCGCGCGAGTCCTCCACATCGTCCACCACCAGGATACGCATGGGGGCTTTCTCCGTAGTTTTACCTATAGTCCTTTTCCACTCCTATTATCTCGTGGACCTCTTAGTAATCCTTTTTACTCGGGACCTTTGGTATGCGTGCATAAAGGCGCCAAGTATTATTTTGGTATACGATGCGATAACCCGATGCGCCGCGGCGGAAGAGTGTCGGGAACGCTTTGTTGAGCCGGTCGTTGGCGCCGATCGCGCTTTGCGGATCGGGCACCGCGACGAAGGGCGTGTCGAGCCGCGAGAAGATCAGCGCGAGCGTGAAGGGCTCGCTCGCCGGACCGAACATGCCGCGCGCGCTGCCGCGGCCGAGGACGAGCGCCGGCGCATTCTCGGTATCGGCGAGGACGCCGTCGCGGCCGATCGTGGCGCCGCCGGCCGCGAGCGCGTCGGTGCGCTCCGGCTCGCCGCCGCGCAGCGCGGCGCGCAGGTGGCCCGCCGCGGCCGGATCGACGAAGAGGAGGCTGGCGCCGCCACCGACCCATCCGGCCACGAGCAGCACCACGACCGCGGTGGGGCGCGGCGCCGGCAGGCGCACGAGCGCGACCGCGGCGAGCACCGGCGCCGCGACCGCGATCGCGGTGGGCTCGCCGAACAGGCCGGTCGCGACCGTCAGGGCGGCGGCCGCGATCACGGTGGCGACGAAGACGAGTGCGGGCGCGACCAGCGGCCGCCGGCGCGCGACAGCGCGCAGCGCCACCACCACGATGGGCGCGCCTAGCGCGAACGCCGCGCCGGTCGCGAGGCTCGCGTCGAGCGCCGCGCTGCCGGTGATGCCGTTGCCGAAGACATGCGCGACCCCGACCCGCCAGGTCGCGAGGCTTTCGCCCGGCGCCGCAAAAAAGCTCCAGCCGGCGCCGGGAAACACCCATGAGATGTAGGTGAAGGCCGCGACCGCGAACAGCGTCGGGAACACGAGCGCGACCACGACGTTGAGCGCCGAATTGGCGACCAGCATCGGGCGCACCGCAAAGGCGAGGAACGGCACCGCCGCGATGGCGATCGCGGCGCCCATCGGGTGCGAGAAGGCGAGGCCGAGCAGCGCGAGCCCGACCGCCATCACGTCGGTGGTGGCGCCGCGTGCGCGCAGATCGTAGAGAGAGACGCCGAGCATGAACAGGAAGGCGGCCAGGAACATGTCGGACGGGCCGTTGATCTCGGCGCGCAGCAGCGCCGGGTGGAAGGCCAGCAGGGTCGCGGCGAGCACAGCCGGGACGCGGGCAAAGCCGGCGGCGCGCAACGAGGCGAGCCACAGGCCGGCGATCAACGCGAACAACGCGGCCGCCACCAGCGCCGGTGCCGGCGTGCCGGCCGGCGCGACGAAGGCGGTCAGCGCTGCGGCCCAGAACGGAAACGTCGGGTAGGCCGCGACGATGCGGCCGATCGCGACATCGCCCTCGCCTGCCGTGATCGCGCCGGCCCACAGCCGCATGGCGTCGTCGGACACGAACCCGCTGCGCACCGTGACGGCGGCGAGCGCGAGCGCGGCCGCGAAGGCGAGCAGCGCAAAGGGCGCGGCGGCGAGCGCGCGCGGCATCGCGCGCACGGCCGGCGTCGCCAAGCTGGTCACCGCGACGCTCACGGCGCCGCTCCGGCGCCAGCCGGCCGCGCCGCCGGGTGGCGGGACAGGCCGTGCTGGGTCTTTTCCCAGAAATGCGGATGGCGCAGCAGCTGCCACAGGCCGCGATAGGCCGCGACCGACATGAGCACCCAATATGCGAAGGTCGTGAGGCTGTAGGGGACGAGGCCGAGCCAGCCGCGGCGGATCGGCGCCAGCATGTTGAGGTAGACGAAGGCGCCGTTGCCGGCGATCAGGTTGAACAGGCAGATGAACAGCAGCGCCTGCGGAAAGACCGGATCGAGGCCAGCCGCCGCGGTCGCGAGCCAGGTACCGTAGATCACCCAGAAGATGGGGTTGAGCAGGCCCGCCAGCACGGTGCCGCCGATGAAGAAGACGAAGCCGAGGAAGCCGAGCAGGCCGGCGCCGCGCACGAGCTGCAACGGCCGGCGCGTGTGCACGAGGAGCGTCTGGATGTAGCCCTTGATCCAGCGCGAGCGCTGGCGGATCCACTGTCCGGTGCGGCAGCTCGCCTCCTCGAAGGTGGTCGAATCGACCGTGCCGACCCGGTAGCCCTTGTGCCCGATGCGGATGCCGAGGTCGGCATCCTCGGTGACGTTGAACGGGTCCCAGGCGTGCAGCTCGCGCAGCACGTCGGTGCGAAAATGGTTGGAGGTGCCGCCGAGCGGGATCGGCATGTCGAGCCGCTCGAGGCCGGGCAGCATCTGGTCGAACCACAGCGCATAGTCGAGCGTGAACATGCGCGTGAGCCAGTTCTCGTTGGCATTGTAGTAGCTGAGACGGCACTGCAGGCACGCGGTGTGCGGCGGCGAGCGGCGGAAAGTCGCGACGACCTTGCGCAGCTGGTCGGGCTCCGGCCGGTCCTCGGCGTCGTAGACGACGAGATATTCGCCGCGCGCGAAGCGCAGCGCGAAATTGCATGCCTTCGGCTTGGTCTGCGGCGTCGACGGCGGCACGATGATGATCTCGAACACGCCCTCGAGACCGAGACCCCGCGCCGCCGCGATGGTCTCGTGGTCGCCGGCCTCGAGCACGATCTTGATGTCGAGCTTGCCGAGCGGATAGTCGAGGTCGCGCAGCGCCTGGGCGATCCCGGGCAGCATCGCGGCCTCGCGGAACATCGGCACCAGCACGGTGAAGACGGGCAGCTCCTCGACCCGCAGCGCGCGCGCCTCGATGGCGATGCGCTGATCGGCCTCGGTCGAGCGAGCCCCACCGATCGACATCAGCACGCCCTTGAACACGAAGCCGCCGAAGTAGAACAGGCTGACGAAGGCGTTGAGCACGATCAGCGTCATGATCGGCGAGATCGCGAGGCCGGCGAGCAGCGCCGTCAGCAGGGCATAACCGAGCACGACCTGGGCGCGGCTCGCCACCTGCCGGGCCGACATGGCGGGGTCGCGGTCGATCAGCTCGAACACCGCCTCGTCCGACAGCGTATCGGCGCAGGCGGTCTGCACCGCGTAGACGACGTTGAACTTGGAGGCGACCACGAACTCGATCGCGCTGCCCCAGCGCTCGCGCGCGAACAGCACCGTGTCGGGTCCCGGCTCCGCGGTCGCGATCGCGATGCCGCCGTCGCGCAGCCGCCACGGCAAGCGTCAGCCGCCGCGCGATTCGTCGGCGTCGGCCGGCGACAGCAGCGCCGGATCGGGCGGATCGGCGACGAGATCGACGAAGGCAAGGCCGAAATGCTGGGCGTAGGTCTCGTAATAGCGGCGCGACTCGATCCAGTTGCGCGACAGGAGCGCGTCGCCGAGCCGCACGTCCCAGGTCTCGGCCAGCGCGACCGCGTCGTCGAGCTGCGGCAGCGTGATGACGCGACGCGCGACCAGGAGATCGCCCAGGGCGCGATCGGAGGGTGACAGCGGCATGGCGGGCGCGCCGGGCTATTCGTCGACGCCCGCCGGCCGGCGGCGGAACATGCGCTGCAGCACCAGCAGGAAGCCGGCGGTGACGAACAGCCATACGCCGCCGATGATCCACGCGCGGAAGCGCTCCGCCACGGTGAGCCACGACACCTGGTCCGGATAGGCGATGCGCACCAGCGTGTCGCGCTCGGTCGACATCGCGAGCGCGACGCCGGTGTGGTCGAGGAACGCCACGTCGCCGTGATCGATATGCAGATCGAGCGGCGCCGGCAGCGCGCCGGTCGCGGCGAGCGAGCGGATCCACAGGCCGGGCTGCCCGCCGGCCGTCATCAGCTGGGCGACCGCGCCCTCGGCATAGCCGCCGAGATCGAGCAAGGTGCGGCCGGAGCGGTCGGCGACCGTGACCCGCCCGCGGTCGAAGCGCGCGCGCAGCTGCGCGTCGGCGGGCGGCAGGTCGCTGACGGCGAGGAACGGCGCGGACGGCGCCGGATTGATGCCCGGCGTGGCGAACCTCACATTGATCACCGCGGTGTCGGGTGAGAGGCGGTTGAGGACCTGCGCGAGCAGGCCGAGCAGCTGCGTCGGCCGTTCGCCGGCCCAGGCCGGCACGATCACCTGCACGCCGCCCGCCCAGCGGGAGGCGAGATCGGAGAAGTCATGCAGCCCGTTGCCGGCGGCGGTCAGCACGACGGCGCTCGAGCCGAGGATCTGTGCCGGATAGCCCAGCGGCTCGAAGCGGCAATCGCCCTGCGCGCTGCGCCGCTGCACCACGGCGCGGATGTTGGCGCTGGTGCCGACGAGCCCGGCCGGCAGGAGCAGGTCGAGATGGGTCGGCTCGCCGGGCGTCGCCACGGTGCTGCCGAGCAGCCGTTCGTTGACGTAGGCGCTGACCACCGCCTTCTCGCCGTCGGCGTCGGCCGCGACCATCACGTCGAGCAGAAGACGCTCGAGCCGCGTGCCGGCCGGCAATCGGCGGGAATCGATGGTCACTGGCAGCTCGGCACGGCCGAAGACCTCCGCCTGCACGGGCGCGATGCCGAGCTGGTCGAAGGTGATGCGATCGTTCGGCAGCTCGGCGGACGCCGACGCGCCGACCGACGCGTTGGCGATGCCGCGCGTCGCCGCGATCGCGGGCCCGGCGAGGAGCCGCCCGATCTCGACGGAATTCTGGCTCGATACCAGCAGGGTCGGCACGCCATCGATACGGATGGCGCCGAGCCGGCCGAACATCGGCGTGGCGCCGGCGATTTGCGCGGACGGCGGCTGGATCAACCCGGTGAACTCGTCGTAACCGCCGATGACGATGACGCCGCGCGCCCAGCGCCCGGTAGCGTCGCGGCGAACGAGCTGCGGCAGGGAATCCTGGCCACGGTAGTAGGTCACGCGCCGGCCGGAGGTGATGAGCGAGCGCCCGATCGCGAGCGCGGTCGCGAAGTCGGACGGCGTGAGCGGGCGCGCCGGCAGCACCACCGCCATCTCGGTCGGCATCAGCGCCGCGGTGGTCGCGACATCGAGCGGCTGGGCGGCGCCGACGTTGAGCTCGATGCCGGTCTCCGGCCGGATCGTCAGGCTGTCGCCCACGTAGCGCACGTCGATGCAGCGGTCGGGCGTGACGGCGCCGGAGTAGATGAACGACAGCTTGATGAAGCCATCCTTGGCGGCGCTGATGGTGAGCGGCACCCGGACGTTGCGGCGGTCGCCCTTGCCGTCGAGCGCGATCGCGGTCACGGCGCGGTCGTTGACGAGGACCTGCAGGTTGCGCCGCGCCTCGAAGGCGCTCATGTCGTCGAGGACGAGGACGAGTGCGCGCGCGGTCACGTCGCCCCTCTGCGGCACCGGCACGAACACCTCGCGGCGGCCGCCCAGATTAGCGAAGCGGAAGCCGTTGACGAAGCCCATGTCGGCGAGCGTGATGCTGGCGAACACGCCTTTGGGCTGCGGCGCGACGACCGGCGGCGGCGGAAGCGGCTGCGCCGGCGGCATGGCGCGCGCTACTAGGGGCGCAGGCTTGTGCGCTAACGGCGTGGCGCGCTGTTGCGCCACGGCGCTGCGCGGTGCGGCGGGAACGAGGGCAAGGGCGAGCGACGCGGCGAGTACGCGATACACAAAGCTGCGCATGGTCACATCCCGCTCGACGCCGCCAGATCGAGCTCGCGCTGCGCGGCCTCGCGCAGCAGCTGCAATTGACGCTTGAACGCCGCCACTTCCTCGGCCTTGAGCCCGCGCCCGGCAAAATGCGCCGGGAGCAGCACGTTCTCGACGTTGCGCGCCGCGCGGCCTGTCGCCGCGAAGCCGACCGCCTTGCCGATTCCCGCGATGCTGTGGATACGCCGGTAGGTCTCCTCGAGCGTGCCGACAACCTCGGCGCTCTCGCCCGCTAGGCGCGGCAAGGCTCCATAGGTGTCCTTGATCTTGCCTTCGAGCGTGGAGGCGAAGCGGTGACGCACTTTCGCGAGCCGCTCGGTGAACTGGTCGACAGCCATGGCCGATATTCCCCCCTCAATGCCCACGCGATAGACGTTGCATCGCGCGAGTTAAGAAAATCATAGTTGTAGGCACAGTAATCGGCGAAAAACCGTTGCACGACCATGACTTGCAAACGCGGTAAATGAGTATATCGTGGTTAATACCTAGCCGAATACTTGTAGTTATACCTAGGTAATTCTACCCACGCGGAGCGTGCGCGGCCCGGCAAGACCGTACCGGCAGCCGTGCGATCGTCACGGTCGCGCGTGCGAGGCAAATCCTAGAGCACGCTCCGATCCTATCGAAGCGTGCTCCAGATCTATTGGCGCATATCCTTGTCGGCGAACCGGTATCCACTTCGCCGGGATATGCGCTAGGTTCCCGGCTCCCGAACCGAGACTGGAGAGAGGAATGCCCAGGAAGCCTGCCAAGAAGCCGGCAAAAAAGGCCGCAAAGAAGCCGGCCAAGGCCGCCGCCAAGAAGACCCTGGCCAACACGCGCAAGCCGGCTGCGAAGGCCGCAGTGCCGCGGCGCAAGGGCGGCTCCGACCTGAGCTGGAACTTCAAGCTGATCGCGCACGACACGCTCGCGGGGTTCGGCGGCATGGGCGAAGGCATGGCGGTGCAGGTCGCCAAGGACGGCCGGCGGATTCTGTGGCTCGCGCACGAGAGCGCGCCGAAGAATTTTACCGCGCTCGACGTTCAGACCCGCGCAAGCCGAAGGTGATCGTGCAGACCGACCTGCCGCAAAGCCATATGCGCTCCAACTCGCTGGAGATCACCGGCGACATCATGGCGGTCGCCTACCAGACGCAGAAAACCGGGCAGCAGCCGGCGGGCTTCGAGCTGTTCGACATCTCCAATCCGGACAAGCCGAAGTCGATCAGCTTCACGGACTGCTCGGGCGCACATTCGCGCGGCGTGCATCAATTGTGGTTCTGCGACGGCGAGTACGTGCACCTGGCCTCGGGCGCCCCCGACTTCAAGCCGACGCACGAGCTCGACGACCAGTTCTACCGCATCTTCGACGTGAAGAATCCGTCGGGGCCGCACGAGGTCGGTCGCTGGTGGATGCCGGGCACGCGCGAGGGCGACAGCGCGCCGCCGCCGCCGCGCCACAAGAAGCCGGCGCTCGACAAGGGCTTTCGCGCGCACAACACCAACGTCTATCCGGAGCGGCCGGACCGCTGCTACCTCGGCTATATCGACGCCGGCATGTACGTGATGGACATCTCCGACAAGGCGCATCCGAAGCCGATCTGCCGGTGGGACAACTCGCCGCCCTACACGGGCTTTACCCACACGGTGCTGCCGCTGTTCGAGCGCAACCTGCTGGTCGTCACCGACGAGTCGACCAACAACAACGCCGAGGACTGGCCGAAGCTCATCTGGCTGCTCGACCTGCGCGACGAGAAGCACCCGGTGCCGATCTCGACCTGCCCGCTGCCGCCGGTCGACGCCTTCTCGAGCCGCGGCGGCCGCTTCGGCGCGCACAACATCCATGAGAACACGCCGTCGCCGCATTGCTGGCACTCGGACCAGATCGTCGTCGGCACGTTCTTCAACGGCGGCCTGCGCGCCTACGACATCTCCAACGCCTACCAGCCGAAGGAAGTCGCCGCCTTCGTGCCGCCGGCGCCGGCGCTCTCGCCGGTCGGCGCGATCCAGCTCAACGACGTGTTCATCGACGAGCGCGAGATCGTCTACACGGTCGACCGCTTCACCGGCGGCCTATACGTGCTGGAGATGGATTTTTGAGGCAGGTAATGCGATCGCCCCTCGCACGACCTCATCCTGAGGAGCGCGGCCGCAGGCCGCGCGTCTCGAAGGATAGGCCCGGAGCGCAAGCGGCTCCGCATTGGCCGCCCTCGTCCTTCGAGACGCTTGTCGTCGCAAACGCGACGACAAGCTCCTCAAAGTCTAACTCAATATGCGCCCCCTAAAAATAAGCACTATTGCATCGCCAGCGTCCGAAGCCCGAGAGGTGCGAGTCCTCCGATGTCAGCCTCCCACCGAGGTTTCCCGCGTTCCATGCTTCTGGCGACCCATCGGCGGTAGGCGAGTCAAACCCTTGAAAAGACTCGCTTTCATTTTCGGTCGGCCTCTCAGGATGAGGGCGGAATGCAAGAGCTCTTCCCCTCCCCGTCCGCCGGCCGCTTCGGGCGGCGGCAGCGGCGTGAGCGCGGCGCGCGCATTCCGGTGACGGTGGTCACCGGGTTCCTCGGCGCCGGCAAGACAACTTTGGTGAAGCATTTCCTGGAGACGCCGGAGGGGCGCGGCACCTTGGTGCTGGTCAACGAGTTCGGCGAGCAGGGCATCGACGACGCGCTGCTGCGCAACTCGACCGAGAAGATTGTGCTGCTCGGCAATGGCTGCCTGTGCTGCAATTTCCGCTCCGACCTGCAGAACGCGCTGCATCGCATGGTGGTCGACCGTGAGCGCGGCGTCATTCCGCCATTCGTGCGCGTCGTGATCGAGACCAGCGGGCTCGCTGATCCGAGCCCGATCCTCATTACCTTCGCGACCGATCGCGCGCTCGGCGGCGAATTCTTCATCGAAGCGGTGATTACCGTGATCGCCGCCGGCAGCGGACTCAAGACGGTCGGCAAATACGCCGAGGCGCGCCGCCAGGTCATGCTGGCCGACCGCATCGTCATCTCCAAGACGGACATCGCCGACGAGGACGCCGCCGATACGACGGCGGCGGGCTTGCGCGAGCTCAATCCGCGCGCCCGTATCATCGCGGCGGACTATGGCCGGCTCGATCCCGGCTGGATCACGGAGGCCGCGTCGGCGCGCGACGGCGCGCTGTTCATGGCCGAGGCC
>CAVPGG010000103.1:0-6989 GCA_963703755.1 uncultured Pseudomonadota bacterium | reverse complement strand
AATCTTTGCCTGATTGCCGAACATTGGGCGAGAGGCGACGAGATTTTTTCAGGCACAAAGCCGGTCGTGGCGTCGGTGGACGCGAACCGATCTGGAAGTTGCATGAGCTGCGAGAGCAGCGGCGCGTGATCTCGATGGGCCGTCGGATGATGCCGCGGTTGTGACGCGTGCGGCGGCGCGCGTCAGTTCGGCGAGGCGCGCGCCAGCGTGGCGAGCGCGAGCCGCACGGCGGCGCCGCCAACCGCCGCGCCGAGATGTGGATGAAGTCGAAGGATTGGCTTTCGGATCCAGGCGGCGCCCAGGTGCCGGACCTCGACTCGCTGCAGGCCGACGCCTGCGGCCCCGGCTACGGCTACGACAGCAACACGCGCCTCCTGCTGGAGAAGAAGGACGACATGCGCCGCCGCGGCGCCGCGAGCCCCGACCAGTGGGACGCGGTCGCGCTCACCTTCGCGGAGCCGGTGGCGGAGCGGCTTGCGGGCTTCTCGCGCCGGCTGGTGTATCCGGATCTGGGATGGATGTGAGGC
Source organism: uncultured Pseudomonadota bacterium (assembly GCA_963703755.1). Taxonomy (GTDB): domain Bacteria; phylum Pseudomonadota; class Alphaproteobacteria; order Rhizobiales; family Xanthobacteraceae; genus JAVDCA01. The sequence continues at coordinate 6,462 of CAVPGG010000103.1, read as the reverse complement.
GGAGAGTCCGCACCCCGGCCCCCCTTGTCCCCCCTTGACACTTGATTTTTCGACTACTTGAATACCAAGGTTACGCGTCCGGGAGTAACGTGGGGGCACGCTGGAAGTTAGTAACGGCGCCTGCCATCGCGCGAGACAAGAGCCGCGCGTCCTTACCCACCCTCAGAATAAGACGCCCGCGGATGCAGGCTGGCAATGCCACCGGTCACAGGTCCGATCATCAACATGGCGATACCATGCGAGCCGCACTCAGGGGGACCCGATGCGTCACAAATTAACGAGTACCGCAGAGATCGTCATTTTTATCGGGACATTTATTTGCATTGCTGGCATGGTGGTCGTTTTTGCCAAGCACCTTGATTGCGTTCGCGACCGCGAATGGATACAGCTCCGATCAACGCAACATGCTCTTGCGAACCGCTGGAGTCAGCAGCCTCTTTATTATCATGATTTCATTTTTTGCGCTTAGAAGAGTCTGGATAAGAACCAGGTCGGTCCATGCGTCGGAAGTTACGATATATATTTTTGTTCATGCTATTCGCTACGGAATAAACGTGTACGGAATACCATCGATGATCGCTCTCGTCTTATTGAAAAACGGGTATACGCTATTTCAGGTCAACAATTTATTTTCTCCAGCCATTGCAATAATAATAATGGTCATATCAATGTACCTATTTTTCTGGCTTCGGTGGATCATTGAAGTTCAAATTCCGTCTTGGCAAAGTACTCCGGTGCCAACGCCTCAATATCCGTTATATGCGGCCACACCCAAGCAGAAGTTCATAAACTGGAGTGCACTTAACGTGGACCGCGGCTCGTTAGCTATCATTGCTATCGCTGGTTTGTTTTTTATCGTGATTTTCACGTGGAGTAGAAGCGGCGCGCTAAGCGATCTATGTTTGTTTTCATGTTCTCCGACAGAAAGTAGCGCGCGCACCGTTTTCGAAGCAAGGCTGCGGGGCCAGCTTGGGTCTGTACCCTTTATGATTCGATCCTTCGATAAAATCAATAGTCAGGAAATGAACGTCTTCGGAATCCAAGGATACTCTCTGGAGTACCGCGCCGAAGTGGAATTTCCCGAAGGATACAGACCGGAATGTGTACGAGATCGGTCCGGCGGATATGGTGGCCGCGAGTTCGATTTCAACTGTTTTCAGTTTTCCAACTCCACCTCACTTAGCGCCCAAGCCCGGGGCGCGCGAGTGCCCTTTAGTGGAACGATTAATTTTCAAAAGACAGAGAAGGGATGGGCAGGCTCAATAGCGCTTGATAACTGGCGGCACCGCTTCACAATGTTTTTCACCTGGATATGGTACCAGCATGAGTGATCTCGATCGCTTCCGCAAACGTTTCCCCTGGGCAAATCCGGAGCGCAGAGAAAAGGCAAGCTGAACTGTTGAAAGCGGGCCTCACAGTAGGGTTTAGGAGGATGCGAATGTATTCCAAGGCGATATCAGGCGCCGAGCCTCCGACAATATTCGAGGGCGTGCTCGCACGCGATATGGCTATCGGTAGTCCTGTTGATCTGGGTCCTGCCGGTAATCACTGGCCAAGTTACGGAAATATACACGAAAAGGGGCAGATTATTTGTTGAGACAGCCACCGCTCGATATGAGATCAGGCTTCGAAGGAACTCTCTAAGATAATTGACCTTGGTCCGATGATGGACCGATTTGCATCTCTCCGGATGTTATCTACCGCGCGATTGCGACATGCCGCTGATGAGAACGACCTGAAATGCTCGACGACGAGTGCATCGAGTTCCGGTTCACCCCTGACCGGGCGAGCTATTTTCTTTCTTGCGCCGCCTCGCCATTTGCCTTATTGGTGAAATGAGATGCAGCGAATTGCGCCCGGCGCCCGAAAAGGCCGCCGGGTTTTTTGTTGCCTGCGCCGCCCGGCGGCGCCGCGAGGGCAGCCCGCATGAGCATGGAAAGCGTCAGGGTCGCCTTCGTCCAGGCGGCGGCGGGCCGGCTGCGCCTCGACCACGCGGGGCTCGCGTATCAGGGCCGCTCGCAGGTTCTCTCGTTCACCGGATGGCATGCGGACGGCACGCCGTTTGCCCTGGTGACGGCGCCGTTCGCCGACAGCCCGACGCTGCGGGCGCGCCGCGCCGCGCAGGACATCATCCAGGCGCATGGCGCGCCGCCGCCGGCGGCGTCCGCACAGGCGCCGAGCGGATCACCCAGGAGACGGATCGACATGTCACAGAAAGGCAGCGGACTCGCGCGACTGATGGGCGGCCTCAAGAGCCTCGACGCGAGCGCCGACGCGCTCGCCACCCGGCTCGAAACCGCGATGGGCAGCCTGCAGGCCGAGATGACGACGACGGCGCAGATCGTCGCCAACGTCGAGACCTCGGTCGACGACCTGCGCTCGATCAACGCGCAGTATTCCAACGGCGGCCCGCCGCTCCCTACGTCGGGCGGCTCGGGCGGGTCGTCGAGCGGGTGATCGGATGCGGACATGGCCTCGCGGTCGACGACCGCGGGGACGGCACTCTCACCGGACCTGTCCCGCATCGCACAGGGCAGGGGCTTCCGCCGCGCCGTCGCCACCATTATCATCGACGATGTCAGGTGGTGTAGCGCAATCGGCCCGTGCGGCCATCCGGAGCGACGCATGCGATCGATAGGTGTTCTAATGAAGCTGGCAGCGATTGCGACCGTTTGCGGGATCGGCCTCGTTTTTGCTGTGTATGCGCAAGTAACTACGCAGGCGGTGGAAAAGCCTCTACCGGACAACTGCTTCGATCTATGGAAGGAGCGCAACCAATACTACGCGGACGCGCACTATTGCTTCAAGACGGCGAGGGCCAAGGACGAATTCAAGGACGATATGAGAACCTGCAGCGTAGACGACGAGAGCCAGCTGAGGCTAACCGTGGCGCAACAAAAACGAATTAGCGCGATCATTCAACGCGAGCGCGCCTACGGGTGCGGCTACTAGGTCAGAGGCGGGGGTGTCATGGATGACCTACCCAAAGTCCCTACCAGCGAAGCGTCCGAGACACGGCTGAGCACAGAGCCAGAAAAGCGCCTGTCGGACAGTACGAATGGAGCGTCCGAGACACGACCGAGCACAGAGCCGCGAAAGCGCCTGTCGCAGAGGATCTTACGCCGTCTCAGTTTCGGCCTCGGTCTCACGGAAGCCTTCACGGCGTGGCTCGCGATTTTTACCGGGCTTCTCGCAATCGAAACTGCAGCGAATGTGTGGGTGTTGATCCGCACCGACTTCGACCCTGCACGGGACGTTGATTGCCAGGAACAGAGCATGGATCACCCCGACCATCGAACTGGTGCCAAGCTCGATAGGTGAAGGCAGGCCGCTGGAGGTGCGAATAACGTACACGAACTATGGCAACGAGCCGGCCAATCGGGTCAGCGTCTCGAATACGATGCGGTTGTTGCCCACGAAGTTTGAGGCGGATTGGCTCACGAGCGCAACGCGCCTCGACAGCGCCGGGTGCCGCGGTGAGCCCGGTCCACCATATCGCATGCTGCCGCACAACGAGGACTTCCCGCTCACCTTGAGTACCAACAAGCTCACGAAGGACGAGATCGCACAGCTCAGGAGTGGCGCAACGACCGTCTATCTGTCTGGCTGCGTAAGATACCACACCCTGGAGGAGGACGTTTGGACGCGCTACTGCCGATATTTTGAGAACCAGGAGGGAATTGGCATGAGCCTTGTCGCCAACACGGCAGAGCGCGTACTGCCGACCGAACCGTGCCCGGTGGGAAACGCGGCAAACTAAATCGGACCGATCATCATTTTTGGTTTATAGGGTCCAGGCTGAGCATTGAGGCTTGGACATTTGGATGGCTAGGCAGAAGGCATTTCTGAAATACAAGAATTCAACCCTCTACAGGGGCCTGAAGGGGAATAGAGAGCTGTCATCGTTTTACACTCGGATACAGAACCATCAATTAGAGGAAGGTCCCGGTTCGTTCGATATCCGCCGGCTCCCGAAGAAATACCGGCGCGGACTGAACATTGAGCCTGATTTTTCTAGCGCGGAGGCTCCTCCGTCCGCCGGGTACGCGTACGATGCGGTCGCTTTCGTAAGAATACTCGATCAACAGAGTGATGCCCACCGCGAGGTACTTCGCCGCGCGATCGACGATAATTATGATTTTGAGGCCGCTACCCGGGGCAGCTACGAACAATTCTTTCGGAGGTTCCGACGTTGGCTGCAGATGAAATCCAGCAAGCGTAGCCCAGGTTGAGCCCTTGGGTCTTGCCTTCGGCAAGCCCAAGGGTGAACTCCGCCGAGAACAGCGGTCGGGCGCGACCGGCGGCGAGGACCCGGATTTCGCTCCGCTTAATCCGCGGCTACTTGCTGAAGCAGACTTTAACGACTTCGCACAGGCACGCGCCTTTTTCTGGTCGGTTGCGGATGGCGGTTTCACGATATTTTCAGTTCTCGGAGACATGTTGGTTGGCATTGAAGGCCATGCACTCTTCGTAACTCTTGTAATAGCACGAACGCGTCGGGCTGGCGCCCCTGCACCACGGATAATCATAGGGGGACTGGGCGGCGCCCGGAGTCGCCGCTTGGACAGCCAAAGCGGTGAGCGCCGAAGCAAGCAACTTACGCATCATCACACTCCCCCAGCCCGTAAGGATTGTGGTCGCCTCTTCGGTGGAAAGCAACATCATACCGGGGATTCCGGTGCCGTGTCGGTCGGCCCCCGCCGTCTTTCTTGCTTCATGCGCGCGCAAAGACGTGGATGGCCGGGACAAGCCGGCCATGACGACGCCCCGCAGCTCACGCCTTGCTGTCTTGCCTCAATCGAAAAGTGAAAACCATGCCCACAATGCCGCTCTCCGAGCTCAGGGCGATGCTCGCGGCCGAGAAGGCCGACGCGCTCGCGGCGGTCTCGGCCTCCAAGCTCAGCCCCGAGCGTGCCGACGCGATGGACTATTACGTCGGCGAGATGTCGCGTGACATGCCGGTGGCCGACGGGCGCTCGCGCGCGGTCTCGACCGACGTTGCCGACACGATCGAAGGGCTGATGCCGGCGCTGATGGAGATCTTCTGCGCCGGCGACGAGGTCGTGCGCTTCGAGCCGGTCGGGCCGCAGGACGTGGCGGCGGCCGAGCAGGAGACCGACTACGTCAACCACGTGTTCATGCAGGTCAATCCCGGCTTCCTGATCCTCTACTCGTTCATCAAGGATGCGCTGCTCTCCAAGGTCGGCGTCGTCAAGGTATGGTGGGAGGAGCGCACGCTGGAGGAGCGCGAGACCTATTACGACCTCAGCGACGACGCCTTCTCGCTGCTCGCCGCCGATCCGGACGTCGAGGTGATCGCGCACAGCGAGCGGCCGGTCGGGCAGGGCGCTGGCGCTCCCTCTCCCCGCGCGCGGGGAGAGGGTCGGGGTGAGGGGGCGTCTCCGCGAGTCGCTACCAACGATGTGTTGCTCGGTGAGTCAGCGCCCCTCACCCCAACCCTCTCCCCGCAAGAGCGGGGAGAGGGAGTGCAAACGCTGGACGACCCCTTGGCCGGCCCGATGCTGCACGACGTTGAGGTGCGCCGCTCGCGCAATGCGGCGACAGCGCGGATCGAGCCGGTGCCGCCGGAGGAATTCGGCATCGCGCGCAACGCGCGCTCGCTGCGCGAGGCCGACTACTGCTTCCACAAGGTGCTGCTCACCGAGGCCAAGCTGCTCGCGCAGGGGTTCGACGCGAGCCAAGTGCGCGCGCTGCCGAGCTACGCCGGCATCAGCAACACCGAGGAGACGGCGCGCGACACGGTCGACGAGTTCCAGCTCGCCGGCGACAGCCTCAACGCGGCGGCGCGGCGCATCGAGACGATCGAGCACTACGTGCGCATGGATTACCAAGGCGACGGCAAGGCGCTGCTCTACAAGGTGACGACGGCGGGCGAGGAAGGCGAGATCCTCACGCGCGACGGCAAGCCGGACGTCGAGCCGTTCGACACCATGCCGTTCGCCGCGATGACGCCGGTGATCGTCACGCACCGCTTCTTCGGCCGCTCGGTCGCCGATCTCGTGATGGACATCCAGCGCATCAAGACGGCGCTGCTGCGCGCCATGCTCGACAACGCGTATCTCGCCAACAATCCGCGCGTCGAGGTGGCCGAGCAGCTCGCGAGCCCGGAGACGCTCGACGACCTGCTCGTCTCGCGCCCGGGCGGCGTCGTGCGAACGAAGCAGCCGGGCGGCATCAACTGGCAGCAGGTGCCGACCATCGGCGGCCACGTGTTTCCGGCGCTCGAGTACATGGACTCGACGCGTGAGCTGCGCACCGGCGTGACGCGGCAAGGGCAGGGGGTCGGCGCCGATGCGCTGCAGAACCAGAGCGCGACGGCGGTCAACCAGGTGTTCTCGGCCGCGCAGGCGCGCATCCGCCTGATCGCGCGCATCTTCGCCGAGACCGGCATCCGCGACCTGTTCGTGCTGGTGCATGCCATGATCCGCAAGCACGGCCAGC
>CAVPGG010000102.1:0-5366 GCA_963703755.1 uncultured Pseudomonadota bacterium | reverse complement strand
CCAGCATTTCGGAGTCGGCAAGGAGGGCCTGCGCATCACCGCCTGGCACGGGCCCAACAATCAGCGCTCGCGCAAGCCCGGCCGGCCCGGCGAGCAACTGATGGATTACGGCGCGATCGACCTCAAGAAGGGCGGGGCCGCGATCCCGTATCACGAGGAAGACCCCGCGATTCGCAAGGAGTTCGAGGCGACGCTCGCGCAATCCGGCATCGCGAGCCGGATGGAGGAGCGATTCTATGCGCCCTCGTCCGATGGCAGCGATGAGCCGCCGCAGCTGATGTGAACGGGCGGGCCTCCAAGCGCGCAACGAGACGGGAGCGGTTGCACGACGTGCTCCCAAGCACAGCCCCGCGATCGAATGGCGTGACCCATGTGCAACAGGGTCGCGGAAAGTTGTGTGGACTCGCCCGGGTGGGACACTTTGACAATTGACCGGGAGCGCCGGCGCAGCAAACATAAAAAATAAATAAACGGAACGGCGTTCCGTATGGAGGAACCGGGCGACAACTTGGTTCCCGATGGGCAGCCGGGTCTGGGTGGCCGGGCAAAAGGGGGCATAAATGCACGGGATCAAGGGCATTCTTCTCGGCTCGGCCGCGGGTCTTGTCATGACGACAGGGCTGCAAGCGGCGGACCTCCCCGTGAAGGTGAAGCCGATCGAGTATGTGCGGGTCTGCAGCCTGTATGGGGCGGGCTTCTGGTACGTGCCCGGCACGGACACCTGCCTCAAGGTCGGCTCCTTCGTCCGCGAGCAGCTCGAGTGGAATGCCGGCAATGGCGGCGTGCCGATCGGCTTCGGCTCGAACGACGAGGCTAAGGCGGGGCTCAACACCCGCACCGACACGAGCCAGCTGTCGTTCCGCACCCGGGTCGGGATCTCGCTCGATATGCGCACGCAAACCGAATACGGGACCTTGCGTTCGTATCTGCAGGGCGGTTTCGAGACCACCGCCAACAGCGGCTCGGCGCCGAACAACGATCAGGTGTACTTCCATCGCGGATTCATCCAGTTCGCCGGCCTGACAGCGGGTCGCATCCGCTCGTATTTCGACATCATCGGGCTGTCGCCATACAGCTATGAGAAAGGCAGCCGCATCAACGGCGACACGGGCTCCAATGGACTGTGGGGCATCGCCTACACTGCGCAGTTCGGTAACGGCGTCAGCGCGACGCTCTCGTTCGAGGATGGCGGTTCCTCCTCCCAGGGCAACAACACCGGCACCAACAGGTCGCGCGGTCACTTCGTCAGCAATCTGTCGATGGCAAGCCAGTTCGGCCTCGGCACGACCTCGTACGACAACGAGGGCTGGAAGTTCCCGGACGTCATCGGTGTGCTGCGCATCGACCAGGCCTGGGGTTTTGCGCAGATCTCGGCCGCGTTGCATGACGCCAGCGCCGGCTACTACCAGACCGGCGGCACGGCACTGGCGGCCGGCATCCAGAATAACGGCCATCCGAGTGATGCCTGGGGCTGGGCGGTGGCGGGTGGTTTCACGTTGAACGATGTGTTTGGCATGAAGGGCGACCAGATCGGCGGCCAGGTGGCGTACGGGCAGGGCGCGGCCGGTTACATGACCTCGGCGACGGGTCCCTGGCAGCTTTACGGGTCGGGAAACAGCGTTGCCTTGGGATGGATCACCGACGGCGTATTCACCACCGGCAAGGCGATCGAGCTCACCACGGTATGGAGCTTCACCGCCCTCTATCAGCACTTGTGGAATGCGAGGTGGCGGACCTCCCTGTGGGGCGGCCGTGTCGAGGTCGACTACAACAACACCGCGCAGGGGATGATCTGCGGTGCGGGCGGAATCGGTGGATTTGTCGCGGCGCCGACCGGCGTCGCGCTGACCGGGGTCTCCAACTGCAACCCGAATTACAGCTGGTGGCAGATCGGCTCCCGCACACAATGGAATCCGCATCCGGACCTCGACATCGGTGTCGACGTGGCGTTCAGCCACATGAACTCGGCGTTCGCCGGCACGGCGACGCTGGCGGCGAACGGCGCCCGTCCGGGCGGCGTCTACACGCTCGGGGGGCAGGACGAGGTGAGCGTCTTCTTCCGCATTCAGCGCAACTTCCTGCCGTAGCCGACGGGAAAGCGCACGCGCTTCGCCACAGGGCACGCAAGGCCTGAAACGTGCAGGACCGGCAGCGATGCCGGTCCTGCTTTCTTTGCGCGACGCCTTCGCGGCGGGCGCCGCTTCAGCGCACCTGGCTGCTGAAGGTCTCGCGATAGAGCTTGCTCCACTTCGGATTCTCGTCGAGGCTCCTGGCCGGATCCACGAATATGGCGGATATCCCCGCCGGGAGCGGCCTGTCGCTGCGGTTTGCCGTGAAGATCTCGCGGCTGGCCAGGATTTTCTGCCCTTCGGTCAGCAGAAATTCATAAAAGAGGACTGCGGCGTGGGGGTGGGCGGCCTTGCGAGCAACGCCGACCCCTTCGAAGCGCGCGATCGCCGGCGGGATGGCGATCCACTCGATCGGCGCCCCGCCTTTCTTGATCTTGTCATCCGTGGCCGAGTAGGTCGTAAGCGCAAATGGGACCTCGCCGGACACGACGAGATTTGCCAGCAGGGAATGTCCCTTGCGCACCGAAATGCCGTTGTTGGCAACGATCGTGCGGAACAGCTTCAGTCCCCGCTCCTCCCCGAGTTGCGGGATGAGCGTGCCGAACCAGTCCGTATCCTCCGCCTCGATCCCGAGCCTTCCCTTCCATTTGGGGTCGGTGAGATCGTCGTAGCTCTTCGGAAGTTCGTCCGCCTTCACGATCCGCGTGTTGTAGGCGGCGACGAACAGATTGATCCGCGTCCCCGTCCACTCGCCGTGCGGCATCACTGCCGCGGGGTAAAGATCGGCGGATTTCGGCACCGGCAATTTCTGCAGCAGGTTTTCGCGGTGGAGCGCCTCCATGGCGGGCGCGTCACTCTCGAAGACGTTCGCATCGAAACGGCCGCCGCGCGCCTCCGTCACGCCGCGCTGCACGAGGGTCTCCGAGCTCGCGCGCCAAACCCGCAACTTCACCCCATATTTTTTTTCGAATGCGGCGCCCAGCAACGCCATGTCGTCGACGCGCGCCGACGTATAGATCGTGACGATTCCTTCGCGCTTGGCGTCCGCAATCAGCTTTTCGGCGCGGTCAGGTCCCGTGTAGGCCGCGATATCGGCGGTGGTCGCGCCGGCCTGCGCGAGCGCCGGCAAGGCGGAGCAAAGGAGAAGCGCGGCGACGAGCGTGAAGCGAATGCGGCCGTCTTTCATCATGGAAGCGTCAACCTGCCGACCATGCATCGTCCCCGCGCGGACCATATCCGACGCAGTCGCGGGCGCCAAGGATTAACGGCGCCGCTCGATGAATACATCGCGAAAGAGCCGCGTCCACTTGTCTCGCTCGTCGAGATATTTGGACGAGCCGACGAACGCGACGCTCAGATCGGCGGGTAGTCCGCCATGCCTGCGATTGGTCACGACATGATCGCGCGCCGCGAGGATGGCCTGGCCGTCCGAGAGCATGAAATCCGTGAACAGGATCGCAGCGAAGGGATGCGGCGCCTTGCGTAGCACCCCTATCCCGGTCGGCACCACGACGACGGGCGCCAGGTAGACCTTTTCGATCGGTGCACCCGCGCGTTTCAATTGGTCGACGTGATAGCCATACACCGTCAGCGCAAACGGGACCTCGCCCGACACCACCAGGTTGGCGAGCAGCGAATGACCCTTGCGCAACGAAACGCCGTTGCGTGAAGCTATCCCTCTGAATAGATCGAGTTCCCGCGCGCTCTCCGAGCGCCGTGACGACGGTCGCCAACCAGGGGGCGTCGTCAGCCTCGATCCCCAGCCTGCCGCGCCACTTGAAATCGAGGAGGTCCGAATATTGTTTCGGAAGATCCGCCGCGGCGAGGAGCTTCGTGTTGTAGGCGGCGACCAGCACACTGTAGCGGCTCGCCGTCCATGCGCGGCCGGGGACGCGCGCGGATTTGTCGAGATCGGCAAAGACGGGCGAGCTGATCGGCTGGAGGAGTTGCTCGCGCGCCAGCGCCGACAAATCCGGCCCTGCCGTCTCGACGACGTTGGCGTCAAAGCGGCCGCCGCGGCTCTCGTTGATGACGCGGCTCAGGATCACTTCCGAGCTCGCGCGCCAGACGCGCACTTTAATTCGATATCTGGCTTCGAACGCGGCCGCGAGCGCCGCAAGGTCGTCGGAGCGCGCCGAAGAGTATAGGGTCAGCACCCCCTCCTTGCGGCCGCCCGCGTTGAGACGCTCGGCGCGGTCCGCGCCCGCGTACGCCGCAATTTCGTCGATCGCCGAAACCTGCGCGCGTGCCGCGTAGACCAAGAGAAAGAGACTGAGGCACGCCACTGGGGCGAGGAGCCAGGCGCTGTGGATGGTCCTGCGCATGCCGAGCGATCCTCCGCCGCCCCGCACATGTTTGAGCATGATCCTTTCCGAAAACCGGTATCCACTTTTCGGGATCATGCTGTAGTCGGGGTCTCACGCCGCCTTGGGCGGCAAAGTCGCCAACTCCGATTGGTACACGTCGTCCATGCGCGACTGCACACCGTGCTTGGCTAAGCCCTGAGCGAACATCCGGCGGATCCCCGCGTCCTCGTCCGCATAGTCGATCTGCATCCCACCGAGCCGCCGGCTGATCCACGATAGTGGGACGCCCTGGGCGTTGCGCGGCGTCGCGTACTTGAAGGCGAGATAACGCGCCGGTGTCGGCCCCGTGTTGAAATGCTGGTGGAACCAGGCGTTGGGGGGAACGATCATCGTCCCGATCTGCCAGTCGTAGCGGCGAGCATCCTCGCCCTCCGGCCACATCAGCGAGAAACCCTCGCCGCTCAGCACGATCACGTGCGCGCCCGGGCCGTGCGCGTGCGCCTTCTTGTAGGTGCCGACCGGGAATTGCGAAACGTGACTCGCGAGCGTGCCGCGCGCCATGTTGAAGCGAATATGGCCGCCGCCGGCGCCGCGTTCCTTGGCGGTGATCAGCGGGAGGTTGACGGCGTCGGCGACGAAATTCGTGGTGAGCAGGAATCCCTTCTGTTCGCCCTTGGCCGCGAAGTAGTCGGGCTCGCCGGAAAAGCGGCTGGTGAAATCGTGCGGGTTGTTGAACACGAATCCGAGATCGTCATAGAGATTGATCGCCGACGGGCAATTGGTGACCGCGACGTATCGCGCCGGCGTCGTTCCCGAACCGTTGAAATGCTGGTGCCCCGCGTTGAGCGGGATCGCGAACATGGCGCCCGACTTCCACTCGAAGGAAATGCGGGCACCGGCCCCGTTCCACACCGTCGTTGAACCGCGGCCTTCGAGCACCAGGATCATTTCCTCGAACAGCTGACGCTGCGGCGCGAGCTTTCCGCCGGCC